>JAJAYH010000349.1 GCA_026786325.1 Alkalinema sp. CAN_BIN05
CAGCTATCCCATTCTCAAAATTACGCGATCGTAACCATTCAGGACACCGGAATTGGCATTACCGAAGCTGATTTACCGCATCTATTCGATCGTTTTTACCGAGTCAAACAAGATCGTTCTCGGCAAACTGGAGGGGTTGGGTTAGGATTGTCTATTGTGAAGGCGATCGTTCAAGCCCATGGGGGAGAGATTTCGGTCGAGAGTGAACTAGGCATCGGGAGTCAATTCACTGTACGTTTTGGTTGTGACGATCGGCCCAAAAACTAGTTCATTTGATTTTGCATTTCTTGAAGTTAGGCCACGATCGTCCTTCATCGTTCCCACCTTTCCTAATCGCTGCCAAAATAGAAATACCTCTCGATCGCTCCGACATAGATCTGGCAGAATTGTTGGAGGATCTCGATCGGTTGACGGTATGAAATCATTACATCTCATACACTTCACTACGATGCCCCACTCGAACGATCGCAATTAATTGTTCTTGTTCATCGACTGAATAAATGACGCGATAATCACCAACTCGAAGATTATAAAATCCTGCAAGATTTGCGGAAAGTCCTTGAGGCACTGCTTGTTCAAAGTTCAAGGCAAGCCAATTGATTTTGCGGAGAATACGTTTACGATCGGTGCTATCCATCCGATCGAGATCTGCAAGTGCTTCTGGTTCAAATTCGACTTGATAACTCATTGCCAGGTCATTCCATAACGTGCGGCGACATCACTGGCAGACATTCCACGTTGACCAGCGGCCCGACGATCGCGAGAGGCAAGGAGTTGTTGTTCAATTTCGGGACGGAGTTTGAGTCCTCGATCGGGGTCATCAAGAGAATCCGCGAGGACTTCTAAGACGGTTTCACGAATGAGGGTTTTGAATTCTTCTGTGGTCAAGTCTTTGACTTGCATAGTGTTTTTTGGGGTGCGCGACTATTCTATTATAACTTTCCCCCATCATCGATCGTCCTTCCCACTTTCCCCTAATCTCTGCCAAAATAGAAACACATTCTAAATTCTTCATTCTCTATCCCCATGTCAACCTCAAATGAAAACACTATCACTCGATGTTCAAGTTTTTAAGCCATGGCACGATACCTAAGACTAGGCGTGGGTTCTAGCCGACCTAAATCTCGACCACTCATGTGTTTACCGGATGGATTCAGAACAAAGAACTCACGGACGAGAGAAGCAAGCCGAGTTAATTGTTCAGCCGGATTCGTGGATTGTAATAGTTGTTCAATATGAATCAACAAAGAATCCATTTGAATCATTCTAAGTAGACTGCCCACCGTATAGGCGGGCAGTTTGTTTTCAATGCGGGCTAGTTGTCTTGGATGAAGCAAGAGGCTTAAGTCAAGCAAAAGGCTTAGAGACAGGCCATAGCTTGTCCCCTCAATGCCCGTTTGCTTGGCTAACTGCGCCCAACCTTCATACGACTTCCAGTCCTCAAAGAAAACCTCTATAATCCATCTTAGGCTGTAAGCTTGGACAATATCTAGAGTCCGCCAACTCATATCCGTTGCCACCAAATATCGATAGTCTTGCTCCCCAGGATATTTGAGGGCGATGACAAACCGTTTTTTCGCGTGCGCACAGACTTTTACCCGTAAACTCCCCACTGTTGCGAGGATTGGCTCTTGACCGCGAATGCTGAGTTTTTGCTCGACACCCGGATGACTTGCAAAGTATTGACTTAGACTTTGGGTACGATTGCGAACCTGAATGTTTTGATTGTGTCGGAGCTGGCTTATCACTTGAACGTGGTCAAACAAGGCTGATGCTGCATCCATCAAATCCGCTTGACCATACAGAGCATCTGCCGCAATCGCTTTGACGCTGACCTGAGGCTGAGATTGACGAAATTGTTCCATTAATCGCAATACAAGCTGTGATTTACTTGGATATTCAGGATCATTAGGGGGCACCGGGGGGCGGTCTTTTTTCTTAACCCCCTGCTTTTGTAACCGTTTATCTTCTTTGATCCAAGCCTGCTTTTTTGGGTCTGGTTGATACACCTCAAAGCCAACTGGAATACTGACTTTCCCCGTCACTAACATCAGAAGGACGATGTTCTGACCGTTGATATAACCCCCACTACCCTTGTCTTTGATTTTGTGGGTTCTAAATAGTTTCGGCGTTTTTTTACTCCGTTGATGATCTGTGTCATCAGTCACAAGCACGCCTTCTGTAATCCCATACCGCTTCACAATTAAGCCAACCCCAATTTGCAACATGAGGCTCCAAGGCAGCTTAGACTTACGGAACATCCATGACAGGGCGGCTATCTTATATTTGCCAAAGCTCAAACGCTCAAATCTTGCCCAGCAGATACTGTTGGTTAGAACAATCCCCATTAGACAAAAGCCTAGCCAGCCTTTCTGAATCTTACTCAGCCTATTCGTTGGGTTATGAACCCGTAAACCTTCGTCTAACTTACCAATGAAGTCTTGGAGGAACGGTGAAGGTTCGCTGAGCCACATGATCTCGTACCTATACTTTTTCTCTACCGCTCACTATACGCCTCAACCACAACGGGTTTCAAAAACTTGAACATCGAGTTAGAGGTCGTCATATATCGCTTTCATTTGCTAAATGGTGATTAGCAGCGAACATCAATAATAAACAGCAGCATCCTGTTCATGGAAAAACTGCTAACTCATAACCTACTGGTAAACGTCTCAAGCGCACTATCTTTAAGCCTCACACCAGTGCATATCTAGTATGCTGAACCAGCGTTTACCCAAAATAAGATCTTTTATCTCAGATAAACGCTAGACCAGAATACTGGATATGCATTGACCTGAGGATTAAAGATAGTACCCATGAGACGAACATCTAGGAATTGATATTCGTCTACATGCCCACACCATAACGTAGCTAATTCTGATCGTCAAGATCTAAAACTCAAGATGATCTTTATCCCATATTTCTATTTCTATTTTCCGATTTCGCCCTCACAGACAAATCAAAAGCCTAACAAGTATATAGACGGACAGTTTCCGCACAAGTACCCCGATTGTGGATCTGAGACCGATTATTTCTGCCGATCGCACTTATCACTACACAGGAGTCCGTTGAAAGAGTTTTTCGAGTAATCCGCTGGTCCAACTCAGTTCTTTAGTCGGGCTAGCAGTCCCGGAAACAGGAACTAAGCTGACAGCACAGGCTTTAAGTTCAGGCTGCTTAGACACGGGACAGGCGATCGGATGGGTCAACATGTTCGCTTCCGCATTCTCCGCCCACAGCGCCCCCCAATGTATTGGCATGAAGACCGTTCCGGGTGCAATCCCTTTTGTCACCACCACCGGAAGCCGGACAAATCCACGGCGCGATCGGACTTCGACCCAATCTCCTTCTTGAAGCGATAAGGTCTTGGCATCACGAGGATGGACTTCCAAAAAGGGATTGGGGTGCATTTTCATGATTTTTTCAATGCGGGCCGTGCGGGACATAGTGTGCCAATGGCCGTAGAGTCGTCCGGTGGTCAAAACTAGGGGGAAACTGGGATCGGGTGGTTCGGCGAGTCCTTTAGAGTGGCAGGCGATGAACTTGGCACGGCGATCGTCGGTGTGAAACTTTAAATCAGTATAGAGACGATTCGATACCCCAACGGTTGGAAGATTGCCCTTGGGCGCAGGCCATTGCGTAGGACCATTCGTCATCAAATATTCGTGACTCAACCCCGTTTGATCGCAGGGCTGGCCTTTCGTGAGCCGCACAAATTCGCTATACACTTCCGCTGCATCATTAAACGCAAACTCACGCACAAATCCCAAACGCTGCCCGACTTCGGCAAAAATCACCCAGTCGGCCCGTGCTTCTCCCGGCGGTGTCCGGAACTTAGGGCAGAGCGTAAGACGGCGTTCGGAATTGGTCATCACCCCAGTTTTTTCACTCCATTGGGCTGCCGGGAGCAATACATGAGAAAACTCCGCCATTTCTGTTGGGGAGTAGCATTCTTGATGGATCACAAAGGGGCAATTACGTAAGGCTTTTTTGACCCGATCGAGATCAGGCAAGCTAACCGCCGGATTCGTCGCAACCACCCAAAAAAGTCCGATGTCGCCCAATTCCATGGCTTTGATCGTCTCCCAAATACTCATTCCAGGCTGAGCAGAAATTTGACCCGCTGGAAATTTCCAAAAGTCTTCGACCTCCGATCGGTCCTTGGCATTTGTCACAAATCGATGTCCCGGCAACAGATGGGCCAGCCCTCCTGCTTCTCGTCCGCCCATGGCATTGGGTTGGCCTGTCAGAGAAAATGGACCTGCGCCCGGTCGCCCGATTTGCCCCGTTAAGAGATGTAAATTAATCAACGTGCGAGCTTTGGCAGTGCCTTCACTCGATTGGTTGATCCCCATTGACCACATAGAGAGAACATTTTTGGCTTTACCCCAGTAGCGCGCAGCTTGTTTAATCTCGGCGACAGTGATCCCACAGGTTTCAGCGACTTTTTCGGGAGTATAGTCCTTGACAATGTCGCGATATTCTTCAAAACCGTTGGTGAATTTGTCGATAAAGTGTTGCGCGATGTATTGCGGCGATTGTTCACTCCATTTCAATAGTAAGTAAGCCATCCCATGCATCAGATCAATGTCCGTTCCCGGTTTGATGGCAAGGTGGAGATCTGCATGTTTTGAGGTATCTGTCGCACGGGGATCCACCACAATTAGACGGGTTTGAGGATTCTTTTTATGGTTTTTGCGTAGTCGATTAAAGATAATGGGATGGCATTCGGCGGTATTGGTGCCAATTAAAAATGCGCAGTCTGTAATATCGAGATCGTCATAGTTGCAAGGCGGTCCGTCCGCTCCGAAACTCTCCGCATAGGCTGATACTGCCGAGGACATGCAAAGGCGGGAATTCGTATCAAAATTGTTGGTACCCAAACAGCCTTTTAATAGCTTTTGAGCGACGTAGTAGTCCTCGGTTTGCAATTGGCCAGACCCATACATGGCGATCGCATCTTTACCTTGGGTGGCGATGACTGTTTTAATTCTGCCAGCAATAGCATCTAAGGCGACATCCCAGGTAACACGCTTGAACGGTTTATCTAAAGACTCACGCATCATGGGATGGCGCAGTCGGTCTTTGTGGAGTGATTCGCCTACTGTTGCTCCTTTGACGCAAACTTGCCCGAAGCTAGAGGGATGGGTCCGATCGCCCCGCGCCTGCCAAACCGGACTACCATCAGCGGCTCGGGTAATATTTTTCCCTGGCATTGCCGGAGGAAAAACCTCTAAACCACAGCCTACGCCGCAGTAAGGACATTGAGTTTTAGCCGTTTCAGTCATACAAACCAGTCAATGGTGAATCGACGTACGAGGAACAGTCACTATATAGGTGACCGAGTGTATCAAGGGCAACTGTTTCAAAATGTTACTCAATAACATTCTGCGGCGGAAAGGTTGAAAACTACCTATTCGTAGATATCAAGATTTCTCATGGACGCAATATTTTATTCTGATAGATGATTGGGTTGACGAATGGCCATTCAGTCAGATGTTAACATTCAATTAATCGCTAATATTTTATTAATTCATCAGAATCCTAACTTTAATTGCTCAATCATCACTCACATCACAGGGCCGTACTATGATTTAAACGAGATGAATTGAATTTCGTAACTATTGGAAAAAGTTTATGATAGTCGTTGATTCGCCATCCATCGCTACCATTGAGAATCATCCATTCGACTGTAATGAAGTGACACCAGGATTTATATTGAGTATGACTCGAATTTGGTAAATAGGATTTCAACCATGTCCCTGAGGCTCACCAAACAACTCGCATCTCCCCTCACGATCGGCCATGGAGAAAAGGCCGTCACACTTCATAGTCGGGTTTTACAGTCACCCTTATCAGGTGTAACAGATCTAGTATTTCGGCGGTTGGTACGGCAATATGCGCCAGAATCGATGATGTATACAGAAATGGTGCAGGCTGCGAGTTTACAGCATTTAAAAGAAACACCGATCATTATGGATATTGACCCAGATGAACAGCCCATTAGC
>JAJAYH010000350.1 GCA_026786325.1 Alkalinema sp. CAN_BIN05
CAACTTCAGGATCCAGAGCTAACGTATATCTGGCAACAATCCAAAGATATAAAAGATAACACGGGTGTAATTAATTCTCCCGATCAATCCAAGTTCATTGCTATTACTCGCCTCGCCGGAACAGATTGGTACTTTGTAACACTATATCCGAAGCAATTACTTTATAAGCAAGCCCTACGCAATATCATTCCACTCTTAGTATTATCAATCTGTTTAGTTCTTCTAGAAATTGTATTGATCTACTTCATTTTACTTAAACAAGTCAACCAACCACTGCAACAACTTCTCGGAGCAACCGAGGAGATAGCCACCGGACAATTTAACGTAGAACTCGATACCGATCGCGTGGATGAAGTCGGTGATTTGTCGCGATCGTTCACTCAGATGGCCCAAGACTTACAAGCATCATTCAATCAACTCAATTTACAAAACGAAACCTTAGAATCTCAAGTCATCGATCGGACCCAAGAATTAACAACGACTTTAAATAACTTAAAATTAACGCAAGGGCGATTGGTTCAAAGTGAAAAAATGTCAGGACTCGGTCAAATGGTCGCCGGTATTGCCCACGAAATTAATAACCCCGTCAATTTTATTCATGGTAATTTAAGCCCCGCCAGCAAATATACCGAAGACCTCCTCCATCATCTCCATCTATATAAGCAGAATGCCGAACAAGCTAAGATTGACGATCATACAGAAGCGATTGATCTAGAGTTTCTAGAAATTGACCTACCAAAACTTCTAAACTCTATGAAAGTAGGCACCGATCGGATTCGGGAAATTGTTCTAAGCCTACGAAATTTTTCACGTCTTGACGAAGCAGACCTTAAAACTGTTAATCTTCATGAGGGCATTGATAGTACTTTACTCATTCTCAATCATCGCTTCAAACAATCCAGCCCCGAAATCATTATCAAAAAAGACTACGGGGCGATCGGTATGATTGATTGCTATCCTAGCCAGCTTAACCAAGTCATTATGAATCTGTTAGCCAATAGTATTGATGCACTAGAAGCCGATAGCAGTAAACGTTTTGCCCAATCCCATGATAATCAACTACTCCAGAAGGTAGGTATTACTCTGTGGAAACCCACGATTTCCATCACAACAATATCTCACAGTGAATCAGTTGAAATTATCATTCATGACAATGGTCCCGGTATTCCTGAAACAGTTCTCAATCAAATCTTCGATCCATTCTTCACCACAAAAGTGGTTGGTAAAGGCACCGGACTGGGACTTTCTATCAGCCATAGCATCATTGTTGAGCGACACCAAGGATCTATTATTTGTGAATCTAATGTAGTAGATGGGACTACATTTAAGATTCAGCTTCCACTACATCAAGGGCTGGAACGCGGTAGTAAATGCACCAATTTTCAGCAACCGATCGGCGCTCTCAAATGAGACTGGAATCACCGATAGTCTCGTCCCCCGTTTAACCACAAGTAGTTCATCCTCACCAAAGTGCGATCGGAGTGTTTCCAGCGAAATCAATTCCGGCAATGTTTCAACGTACTGACATTTCACCGTATGCCAGCGCGGAGCATCCACGGTTGATTTTGGATCAAAGTAATCACTATTTATATCAAACTGACTGGGATCAACAACCATAGTTTCAACAATTTTTGCCAATCCAGCAATACCCGGCGGTTTAGTGTTGGAATGATAGAAAAAACAATAATCTCCCGTTTGCATTGATTTTAAATAATTACGTGCTTGATAATTACGAACGCCATCCCAAACGCCCACTTGTTCTTTTTTAAGATCATCAATGCCATAGACATCAGGTTCAGATTTAATCAGCCAGTAGGTCATAGCCAGTAAGTTCTATAATGGGACAAAATTTAGATTGTAATTCACTTTAAAGATGCTAGCCGATCGTAGGTGCAATCTTTTAATCATTCTATTAAAAAACTAATTATTATTAAAAAACAGCCGTTTCAGACACCATCACAATCAGCTTGCGATAAAATTTATTATTGTATTAGCCGATCGCAGGATTTTTATGCGCCAAGATGCCCTTTCTCTACTCAAAGAGACCAGTCGAACGTTCTACATTCCCATTAGTCGTCTTCCCCCAAACCTTAGATCAGCCGTGGCTTCCGGCTATCTCTGTATGCGGGCGATCGATGAAATAGAAGATCATCCCACCGTGGAGAATAAAATAAAATCTGTAGTTCTACGCGAAATTAGCCAAATGATTCAATCGGGGACTGGACGGTTTGACCTCCATCAATTTGACAACGTTTTTGGATCTCACTCATTTCCAGAGGTCTCTTTACGTTTAGCTGAATGGCTAAATGAAGCCCCCGCATCCATCGCCCCGCGCATCTGGGAAGCAACTGCGGCAATGGCCGATCGGATGGCTTATTGGGCTGATCACAACTGGACTATTCACACTGAATTTGATCTCGATCGATATACCTTTAGTGTGGCGGGTTCGGTCGGACTCTTACTCTCTGACCTGTGGGCATGGCACGATGGAACACGAAGCGATCGACAAGATGCGATCGGCTTTGGTAGAGGCTTACAGGCCGTGAATATCTTGCGAAATCACAATGAAGATC
>JAJAYH010000351.1 GCA_026786325.1 Alkalinema sp. CAN_BIN05
ACACCAGCCTAAATGAGTGTAAGGCGGCGCAATATAACCCACCATCGAATCAAGTGTGCTGACTGCTTTGTAGGCGATCGCAAAAGGTGCGGGACCAATGGGGGTGACAAGTCCAACGATCGCCCAAAATAAAGGTGCCATTACGCCATCAACACCATTCTCCGCGACCGTTTCGAGTACAGCACGTAGAATTTCGGGTCCGCTCAGATTTTTGGTATCGCGGCCTACATACCGAGAAAGACGCGATCGGGCTTGTTGGATATCGTCATCTTTAAGCGGTACTAATACATCTTCTGCGGCATCCCGAAGACTCTTTCCAGCAAAACAACTGGCGAGAATAATCGATTCAGTGACGATCGCAATCCAAGGATGAATGAATTTTGCAATACTAATCATTGCCCACACAATGCCGCTACTACCCAATAAAAGTAATAGTGTTAAGCCAATTCCTGTAATCTTTTGAAGAATTGGATTTTGAATAAATTTAAGCGTAAATTTACTATAAATTGAAATGATCCAGCCCATCACCTGGACTGGATGCAGCCAAGACCAAGGATCACCAATTAAAAAGTCAAGTAGTGCGGCAAACAATAAAGAAATAATCATTCTGATACTGGTGTTATCTCGATTGTTAATGGAATCCTTTACTTGTCGATTAGTCAATCCGCCGAATACATTCCGCCACATCAGGAATGGGACTAAGGAAACTTTTACCGATGCCCGACGATCGGTCCAAGATCATCGCATCCCAGACCCTGGATCCAACAGAACAAAATCACCGACTATCCCTCTAAAACAAAACTACAAAACTTAACATTGAACTCAGTCTCTCAGACTCTGGCGATCGGTACGCCTCTTGGTAGACTATGTAACTGAAGTCGCAATCCTTTTGCGCTGAACATCAGTATTCTTGAGGACGCAGTGGATATGGAAAGCAAGCTTGGTTTAGAGATTATTGAAGTTGTGGAAGCCGCCGCGATCGCATCCTCCCGCTTGACCGGAAAGGGTGACAAAGATGGCGCAGACGAAGCTGCTGTGGAAGCCATGCGCGAGCGGATGAACAAGGTCGCCATGCGCGGTCGGATTGTCATTGGTGAAGGTGAGCGGGATGATGCGCCCATGCTATTCATCGGTGAAGAAGTTGGTCTCGGCCACAAAGATGGCACAGGCCCAGAGATCGATATTGCTGTCGATCCTTGCGAAGGAACCAACCTTTGTGCTTACAGTCAAGCAGGTGCTATTGCTGTATTGGCGATCGCTGAAAAAGGTGGATTGTTCGCCGCGCCTGACTTCTACATGAAGAAATTGGCCGCACCTCAAGCCGCTAAAGGCAAGGTAGACATCAGCAAATCTGCGACTGAAAACCTTCAAATCTTGTCCCAGTGCCTCGATATTCCTATCAATGACCTCACCGTCATCGTCATGAAGCGCGAACGCCACAATGACTTGATCAAAGAAATTCGTGCTGCGGGCGCTCGGGTTCAATTGATCGGCGATGGTGATGTCGGCGCGGCCATTAACTGCGGTTTCTCGGATTCTGGAATCCATGCCCTGATGGGAATTGGTGCTGCACCTGAAGGTGTTATTAGTGCGGCTGCGCTGAAATGCATGGGCGCTCACTTCCAAGGTCAGTTGATCTATGACCCTGCAATTGTGAAGACTGGCTTGATTGGCGAAAGCAAGGAAGCCAACATTGCTCGGATGCTCAGCATGGGCATTACTGATCCTGACAAAATTTATACCGCAGACGAACTTGCCTCCGGTGACAAAGTGATGTTTGTCGGAACTGGGATTACCTCCTGCAACTGGCTTCAAGGCGTTCGCTATTTCCCCGGCGGCGCACGGACTCAGACTCTTGTGGTCTCCAGCGAATCTAAAACAGCACGATTCGTCGATACGATTCACATGTGGGAACCGGGCAAAACCATTCAATTGGTCAACTAGTTCTTCAATTGTCCCTAAGCAAATCATGACGCTAGGTGTTAAGAACCGATCTGAATGATTAATAAATACGTCATAAGAGTTGTGATTATTCACAATTCCTGTAGCGTTAAAATAGAAAGTGGTGATGGGAAATGGGCAATACTTGCAATGATTCCATCACCACTTTTTTCTCGAAATCTGTGACATAAATCTCAACCATTTGAAAGTATGAATATTGCGGTTGTTGGACTGACTCATAAAACAGCGCCTGTGGAAGTACGGGAAAAACTTAGTATTCCAGAGCCTGAATACGAAAGCGCAATTGCTCAGCTCCGGGCCTGTCCTAGTATCATTGAGGTGGCCGTCCTCAGTACCTGCAACCGTCTTGAAATCTACATTGTTTTAGAAGACATTGAGTCTGGCGTTCGTGAAATCATGCAGTTCTTGTCGGCCCACAGTAAATTGCCGCTCGATCGGTTACGGCCTTATTTATTCACGTTATTGCACCAAGATGCCGTCATGCACCTTTTGCGGGTCGCGTCAGGGTTGGATAGTTTGGTGTTGGGGGAAGGCCAGATTTTGGCACAGGTTAAGCAATGTCATCAGTCAGGCCAGCAATGTAATAGCGTCGGGCGGATTTTGAATCAATTACTCAAGCAAGCGCTTGTTGCTGGAAAACGGGTGCGCACGGAAACTAGTATTGGGACGGGTGCGGTGTCCATCAGTTCGGCGGCGGTTGAGCTGGCTCAAATGAAAATTGGAGATTTGGCTCCCTATAAAATTTTGATTCTGGGTGCGGGTAAGATGTCGCGCCTTTTGGTCAAGCATTTAGTCTCCAAACGCGCCACGGATATAACGGTGCTAAATCGGAGTATGAAGCGCGCCGAAGAACTATCGAAAGATTTCCCGGAAGCCAAACTTAAATTAGGCTTAATGGATCAAATGATGGCGCAGTTAGCCGAAGCTGATATTGTGTTCACCAGTACCTCTGCGACGGAACCTATTCTCGATCGGGCCAAACTCGAAAGCATTCTTGATCCCCATCGTCCAGTCTCTATTATTGATATTGCTGTTCCTCGAAATGTCGATTCAGATGTAAAAGAACTTTCTAATGTCAAAGCCTACAATGTGGATGATCTAAAAGCAGTTGTTGCCCAAAACCAAGAAAGCCGTCGCCAAATGGCCATGGAAGCGGAAGTGCTGCTGGATGAGGAAGTCGAATCATTTGACAATTGGCTACGATCGCTCGACGCAGTGGAAACCATTAGTAATTTGCGCAATAAGGTCGAAGCGATTCGGACTCAGGAACTGGAAAAAGCCTTGTCTCGCTTGGGGACTGACTTTGGTGACAAACATAAAGAAGTTGTGGAAGCGTTGACCCGTGGAATTGTGAATAAGATTTTGCATGAACCGATGGTGCAATTACGAACTCAAAAAGATATTGAAGCACGTCGCCAAGCAATGGATACTTTAACGCTTCTGTTCAATCTTGATGATAGTTCAGCTAAGGCTCGCGCCTAGAGCGAAGATGGTTTGGTTCGTTCATTATGGAGGTTTTAATTGTGAATGAACCAAGCATTTATCTACATTTACCAAATTAAACTCATTTTTAATTCAAACCCTGGTAAGACATCTTCACCGGAAATTATTTCAGGCCGATCGATCGTTTCCATTGTTTTCCCAATACGATAGATCTCGATTTGTTTGATTGTGCGATCGATCAAAATCCCCAGTCTTACGCCATTGTCTTGATATTCTTGCATCTTAGATTGCAACATCGATCGTGTATCACTGGGCGACATTAATTCCACTACAAAATCAGGACAGAGCGGGATAAACCGATCTTGTTCATCAATGGTTAAAGC
>JAJAYH010000352.1 GCA_026786325.1 Alkalinema sp. CAN_BIN05
TGGGTTCGGGATAATGTCTATAGCATTTTAGCCGTGTGGGGCTTGGCACTGGCGTATCGGAAGACAGATTTGGCATCGGGAAGGCTCTATGAGTTAGAGCAATCGGTGGTTAAGTTGATGCGGGGGCTGCTATTTTCGATGATGCGGCAGGCGCACAAGGTCGAAAAATTCAAACAGACGCAGTCGCCAACGGATGCACTGCACGCGAAGTACAGCACAACAACGGGCGATACGGTGGTGCCGGATGATGGCTGGGGACATTTGCAAATTGATGCCACGTCGCTTTTTTTGGTCATGTTGGCGCAGATGACGCTTTCGGGATTGGCTATTGTATTCACTCAAGATGAAGTCGATTTTGTTCAAAATTTGGTGTACTACATTGGTCGGGCCTACCGAACTCCAGACTATGGAATTTGGGAGCGGGGCAACAAAATTAATCACGGTGGCGTGGAGCTGAATGCGAGTTCGGTGGGGATGGCGAAGGCGGCGCTTGAGGCGATGAATGGGTTGAATTTGTTTGGGATGCGGGGGACGCAGGGTTCGGTGATTCATGTATTGCCGGATGAGATTGCCCGATGTCGGATGACGCTGAAATCTCTGTTGCCCCGTGAGTCGATGTCGAAGGAAGTGGATGCGGCCTTGTTGAGTGTGATTGGGTATCCGGCCTTTGCGATTGAAGATCCTGACCAAGTTGAACGAACGCGGCAGAAAATTATCGATCGGTTACAAGGTAATTATGGTTGTATTCGCTTTTTGAGAGATGGACATCAAACGGTTGTAGAAGATACGAGTCGATTGCATTATGAACCGACGGAATTGCAGGCGTTTAAACATATTGAATGTGAATGGCCGCTGTTCTTTACTTATTTGGCGCTAGATGGAATTTTTCGCGGCGATCGTAAACAAGCAGCATCGTATTTAGAAAAGTTAGCAGCAGTGGCGATCGAGCGAGATGGCATCATGCTGCTGCCAGAAGTGTATTTTGTGCCGGAAGATGCGATCGAGGCTGAGAAAAAAGAACCCAAAAGCCAGATCCGTGAAGCAAACGATAATTTGCCTTTAGTTTGGGCGCAGAGTTTGTATTATTTGGCGCAAATGTTGAATGAAGGGCTGTTGACGGTGGCCGATGTAGATCCGTTGAATTCCCATATGAGAGTTGGCTATGTGCGACGGGCGACTGTGCAAATTGCGCTCTTGGCAGAAGATGAGCCATTGCAATTAAAACTCGCAGCCTATAACATTCCGACCCAAACCTTAAGTCAGGTAGAACCGATTCAGGTGCGTCCGGCGAAGGATTTGGCCTTGGCTTATACACGATTGGGACATAATGGGAAATTGGGTTTGACGGGTCGCCCGATGCGGTTGATGCGAAGTTTGACGACCTCGAAAGTGTATAAAATTCGCGATCGATCGATGGTCTTTTTGCCTGCATTTTTGGATGAACAGAAGTTTTATTTGACCTTGGATTATCACTTTCTAGTGTCGAATATTAAGGGCGAACTGGCTTATATTCATCGTCATTGGCGGCAGTTAGGTCGTCCGGTGATGACGCTGTTGATTACCCACGATATGCTCGATCGGGGACAAGATGCGCTCTTGGGAATGGTTCAGGAGTTTCAAGAAGGAATGTGCGGGGATGTTCCGGTGAAGGTGGGACAGTTGAATCAGTTAATGTTGACGGCGGGGCGCGATCGGTTGGACTTTTTGCCGGAATTGGAAACCCTAGAATTTCTAGACTTGAATCATTTAACACAGCACCTAAGTTTTGCGGCCAATAATACTAAACCCCTCAGAAGTTCTCAGGAATTCAGACTTGAGCAGGAATCCAATATTAAAACCCTAATCAAGCGACTAATAGGAACTAAAAATCTGTATGAGCAGATTGAGATTTTGAGTGTGTTGATGAAACTAAAAGGATTGATCTTTGATACGGGAATTGGCACAGATCAGCCTGTGCTGGTGGGACGCTTAATTGAGGAAATTTATCATAAAGCAAGTCGCGGAGATGTCGATGGACAGCCCTATTGGGGGATTGTCCGGCGGGCTGCCGGACTGCTTGATAAGGTAGATGCAAATTTGCTGGATGCAACAGTAGATATTTTGGTGCGGCAGAAGCGGATTTCGGTAGGCCGATCGTATAGTGAAGATTCCCTGATTGTGAGGCCACTGGGATTGACTGAGTTGTTGGAAAAGATTCAACATTTCTGTCGTGAGGACATTCGCGATCGGGTATTGAGTCAGGAGATTTTGGTTTACATTAGTTTGCTAATTAAGTCTGACCCAAGTTTGTTTAAAAACTTGCTCACAGTTCGAGTTGGCTATTTGATTTTGTTGTTGACAAGTGACTTAGCTGGAACGCAGTCTTTGACCCAAGATGAAGCCTATGAAGCTTTGATGCAACTGAGTCCCTATGCAATTTATGAACGATTACGGGTGACATTGGAAGGCTATGAAATGGGGAATGAGATGTTGCGATCGCAGGAGTCGTTACATTTGAAATTAGTAGAGACGAAGGTGGATTGGGTGGTGCCAGAGAAAGAAATAGAAGAAGAGGAAAAGGATTGGTTGCGTTTTCGCCAGGGACAGGGCGCAAGCGGGACGGTGCCAGATAATTTCTATGAACGAGTTTGGCTGGTGCTGGAGCGCTGTCAGGGCTTGGTAATTGGGGATAAGCTGGAGCGGCGTAATCGGTTGGAGAGTCATTTGTTGTTGAGTGAAATGACAAAAGGTGAGACGACGTTTGCGCTTCAGGTGGAGCATTTGTTGAATAAGATTCAGGGTCCTGAGTACCGATCGGCGAATGTTGAAGCGCTGATGGAACTAGCCGTAATTATTGCAAAAAATCCTGAGTTTAAAATTCAGGAATACATTGTGTTAGATGTGTTAATTGGTCATGGGGTGCGGCTGGCTTGGTTGAAGGTGCATCCTGAGCAGACCGATCGGTATGATGAGTTTAAAGCAGCGGCTTGGAGTGAGTTTTATCGGAGTTCTCCCTATGCGATGGCAAATGCATTTGCAATGGCAATGCAATATTTGACGCAGTTAGGGACGATCGGATAGAGGACTTGGTTTGATTTTAAGGGATTCGATCGGATCACTTAATGTGGTGCAATGTGGTGCGATCGGCAAAGAATGTTGTGTGACGATCGCCCCTCACTCAGTGAAACATTGAATTGATTGTAACGACTAAAAATCAGTTTGTGCATTCTCAACTGGAAGAGAACTCTAGTCGATATAATAAACGCAGTGACGGCTAACCTTAAACCTTGAGGCCCATGACAGTCCTAACTCTTAATCCTCTCACTAAGCTTACCCATGATGACTTTCGAGAACTTTGTCAGATAAATCATGATATTCAGCTTGAACTTACATCTCAAGGAGAACTAGTACTGATGCCGCCAACGGGTTGGGAGTCTGGGAAACGGAATTCAAACATAAATCTCGACCTTGGCTTATGGAATCGTCAATCTAAACTAGGGATTGTCTTTGACTCCTCGACAGGGTTTCGGTTGTCGAATGGGGCTGTCCGCTCTCCTGATGCCGCCTGGGTAAGTCAACATCGTTTGGAAGCACTCGACCCTGATGCCTCTGATTTTTTAGCACTAGCTCCAGATTTTGTGATTGAGTTACGATCGGCCAGCGATCGACTAAAACCGTTGCAAGACAAGATGAAGGAATATCAAGACAATGGTGTTCGCTTAGGTTGGCTGCTCAATCCTAAAGATTGTGAAGTGATTATCTATCGGACCGGAAATGAAATTGAGGTATTAAAGTCGCCAACTAGTTTGTCGGGAGAAGGAGTTCTACTGGGATTCGTACTGGATCTCAATGGCATCTTGTATTGAGGAACCGATCCCACTTCTGCGATCGTACTGGTGGGTTGTGGGGTATCATATCGAATGGTATGCACGGGTTTTGTTTAATGACAAGGGTTTCGTATGGCAAGGCAACGCTGGCTTCTCGGTTTAATTATTTCGCTCACCGCCGCCTCTTTATTTTTATTGCTTAATCCCATCCTGAAATTGGGCACCAGTCCATTTCGGTTGGGGCTAGACCTTCAGGGCGGCTCTCAGATTACGCTTCAGGTAAAACCGTCGGATACCATTAAGGATATTTCTTCCCCTGAAGGGCAAAAGGCTGTTGGGGATGTCGAGCGCGTGATTGCCGATCGAGTCAACCGCTTGGGCGTTTCTGAACCACTGGTGCAGCGCGTTGGCAACGATAAGATTTTGGTACAGTTGGCGGGAATTAAAGATCCTTACGAAGCGGAGAGCCTCTTGGGCCGTGCTGCACAACTTGAATTTCGAGAACAAAAGGCTGGGACTGAAGACAAGTTTCAAGCACTCTTTAATCAATATCGGCCCTTGATTAATCAAGAAACGGCATTAAGAAAACAGATTAAAGAACTCAAAAAACCTGAAGATCGCGCAACATTAGCCGCCTTGTCTCTTGAGCTTAAAAAGGTGAGTCAACAAAGCTTTACCGAGATGTTTAACAAAACAGGCATTGATGGCCGCAATCTTAAAGAAGCTTTTGCCCAACCCTTAGGAACTGCCGGGGACGATTGGCAAGTAGATATTCGGTTTGATGCCGATGGTGGTTTGAAATTTGCAGACATGACCAAACGCTTGGCAGGCACCGGACGAAGTATTGGTGTGTTTCTAGATGACACCTTAATTAGTGCGCCTAATGTTGGTATTGAATTCGCCCAAAATGGAATTACAGGCGGCGGTGCATCCATTAGTCGGTTTACATTAGATACTGCAAATGAACTCGCCATTCAATTCAAAAGCGGATCACTTCCGGTTCCGATCGAAATTGCAGAGAACCGCGTCGTCGGTGCAAGTCTCGGTCAAGACAGTGTTCAACGAAGTGTCTACGCCGGACTAGGCGGAATCTTCCTAGTTCTCGTGTTCATGGTGTTGTATTACCGCCTTCCTGGTGCGATCGCATCGATTGCCTTGGTCATTTATACTTTGTTGAACTTGGCTGCCTTTGTATTGTTGCCGGGATTTGTTTTAACATTGCCTGGAATTGCTGGATTCATTCTCAGTGTGGGAATGGCAGTGGATGCAAACGTATTGATTTTTGAACGAACCCGTGAAGAAATTCGCGATGGGAAAACATTGTATCAATCAGTAAAAGGTGGATTTACCAACGCATTCTCCAGCATTCTAGACAGCAACATTACCACTATCATTGCCTGCGCCGCATTGTATTGGTTGGGCACCGGACTTGTGCGAGGATTTGCAGTAACCCTGACCATGGGGGTTTTGATTAGTATGTTTACAGCCCTGACCTGTAGTCGCACATTGTTGTTTTATGTCTTGAGCATTCCAGCATTGCGCAAACCTGAATTCTTCTGTCCAAATCCGCCCGCAATTACCGCCAACCAATCTAGCCAATCTTCGGAGGTTGTTTAAATGAGATTACAAGTCATTCAGCAACGAAAGTTGTGGTGGAGTATTTCTCTGGCAATTCTTATCGCGGGAATTGTCTCAATGCTCATCTCTTGGAAAACCATTGGTGCGCCCTTGCGTCCGAGTTTGGATTTTGTGGGGGGAACTCGCCTAGAATTACCGATCGCTTGCCCCGACCCGAAAAATTGCAACGCCGATGTACTCAATCTAGAAGTGATTCGCAAAGTTCTAGACGAACAGGGCTTAGGTGGCAGTAGCGTTCAAATCGTCGAAGCCCAAGGCAGCAAACCACCCGCCGTCTCCATTCGTAGCAGTAGCCTAGACGTTAGACAACGGGAAAAACTTCAGAAAACACTCACGGAGAGAATCGGAGCCTTTGATATGGCCCGATCGAGTAGTGAAACCGTGGGACCGACCATGGGAAAACAACTTTTCACATCGGGACTCTTGGCCCTACTAGTTTCCTTTGCGGGAATTGCACTTTACTTATCCTTTAGGTTTCAGTGGGACTACGCCGTATTTGCGATCGTCGCCTTACTCCATGACGTATTCGTTACTGTTGGCATCTTCTCAATTTTGGGATTAGCCCTCGGTATTGAAGTCGATAGTTTATTCATCGTGGCGCTGTTGACGATCGTTGGTTTCTCCGTGAACGACACCGTTGTAATTTACGATCGGGTGCGTGAAGTGCTTGCCGTGGATCCTAGTCGTAACATTGATGATGTTGTCGATGATGCCGTGAACCAGACCCTGAGCCGATCGATCAACACCACGCTGACCACGCTGTTAACCCTAACCTCTATTTTCATCTTTGGTGGAGAAACCCTCAAGTTCTTTGCACTGGCCTTAATCATTGGCTTTGCAATGGGCGCATACTCCAGTATCTTTATCGCGAGTACGCTTTTGGCTTGGTGGCGAGGCCGATCGGCTTCGTCTGTCGTTCCTGTTGTTGTAGGAGAATAAAGTTACATGCCCCGTTTTCCCTTCCAGTTCCCAACCCGTCGCAAATCCTTTAGTCCTTACTCGTCAAAGGCTCGATCGCGTAAAAAGAACATTCCGCTCCCGTTCCTTATTTTATCAGTGCCTTTGGCCATTATTATTGGAGCAGAGGTTTTGTTACGGTTGATTGTGGGTTCATCTGGGAAAGCGGGAGAACTGGCGGGCTATTTTGCCGAACCTGCGTCCGTGAGCGACTATCGTCTTCAGGTGAATACAAGGGCGGGCAACCCCGTCAGCGGTATTGCTTGGGGTGAACTCAAGGTTCGGCCTAGTGCGCTCACGGGCTACGAACTTATGCCGAACCAGAAGACCA
>JAJAYH010000353.1 GCA_026786325.1 Alkalinema sp. CAN_BIN05
GATTGGTTATTAATTCTAAAAATTAGAATCATGATAGGCGTTGATTGGAAAGTATTCCGATCGCGCCTTTCGTGTTTTAGGATTAAGTTGAAACAGCGATAAATTAGAGACAATAAGAACCATGGTGCAGAAAAATATTACTCTTACAGCGTTGAAGCAGCATCTAAAAAGTGTTTCTAAAGAAGATTTGGTGGATGACATTGCAGAGCTATATAAAAAAATTGCTGGGGTTAAGGATTTTTATCAATTAAAGCTTTCTTCTCCAGAAGAAACACAAGTGATCTCGAAATATAAGCAAACGATCGAAAACCAGTTCTTCCCAAAAAGAGGGTATGGCAAGGCGAAACTTTCAGTGGCTAAAAAAGCTATTTCTGATTATAAAAAAGTAAGTGTTAGCCCATTAGGGATGATAGATCTGATGCTGTTCTATGTTGAGCAGGGCGTGAAATTTACAAATTCTTATGGGGATATTAATGAAGGTTTTTATAACAGTATGGAGGGAATGTATGAAAAGACTATTGAATTGATCCTTAAATATGAGCAGGAATCAATCTTTGAAGATCGTTGTGAAAAAATTGCAAAGGATTCTTCTGGAATCGGATGGGGTTTTTCTGACGCTCTGTGCGATATGTACAATGCGGCATTTTGTGAAGAAGAAGAGGAGGAAGAATAAATGTTCCCTATTTTTTATACCGATCGGTTTCTAGACCATGACACGGGTCACGATCATCCCGAATGTGCCGCACGGTTGATAGCAATTAAGACCGCACTAGAACGATCGACTTTTGCAAATCAATTGGAATGGCTACTGCCGACTCCGATCGAAGTCCGTCCTGTAAATGATTTGTTGCTATTAGCGCATACTGCCCAGCATATTGCGCGAGTGACAGAGTTTGCAGCTACGGGGGTGAGTGAGTTTGAATCAACGCCTGTTAGTGCCGCCAGTGACGATGTTGCTCGTTTAGCTTTGAATGCTTGGATAGATGGCGTTAATGAAGTTATGGCGAAAAATCGTCCTGCTTTTGTATTGGCGCGTCCGCCTGGTCATCATGCATTGCCAAGTGAAGGAATGGGATTTTGTTTGTTTGCTAATGCGGCGATCGCAGCCATTTATGCGGTTGAGCATTTGGGATTGTCCAGGGTTTCGATTTTAGATTGGGATGTGCATCATGGGAATGGGACACAGGCTATTGTTGAAAAGCATTCCAAAATTCGCTATTGTTCACTCCATCAATTCCCAGCTTATCCAATGACGGGTGCGGCGAGTGAGACTGGTGAATTTGGTAATATTTTGAATGTGCCATTACAACCGGGAAGTGGTGCAGATGTATATAATGCAGCGTTTGAATTACAGGTTTTGCCATGGTTACGATCGGGTGATCCACAATTACTAATTATAAGTGCTGGATATGATGCGATGGCGGTCGATCCGTTAGCCCGTATGCGATTGAATGCTGACGACTATGGTCAATTTGCAAAATGGTGTTTAGAGATTACGCCTCGGATTTTGTTCGGATTGGAAGGCGGATATGATTTGGATGGATTGGCAATGGCGGTGGTAAAAACGATCGAAACTTGTTTGAATTAGCTTGAAATATAATGGCTAAATTAATTTAATCCAGCCATTAGGGTAACTTCCCACACGAGTTGGGGTTGAACGTAGGCGCGTAGATATTCTTTGGATTTTTCCAGTTGTTCTAATACCGAAATGCTGGCCGTGCCCGATCGCCAGTAAACCTGTTGCAAATAATCTAAGAGCCATACTTGAGATTCCGCATCTAATGTTTTCGTGATTTGTTTAGCGAGACGGAGAGCATCGGGAATATTAGTAGGGCGCTGGATAGCTTGGCTGAGTAGTTCTGGTGGAATATCTTGGAGTCTTTGCCATTGTTCAATTGCATCGCCAGGGCTGCCTTGGGCGAGGTCTATGATTTGTTGTTGTTCTAAAAGTTGGGGATAATCCGATCGTTGTACTACATCACAAAAGTCAGTATGAGACAATCGATAAAAGGGAATGCGCTGAGATCTAGACACTAATGTTGGCAACAACGACTCGATGCTGGGCGCAAGCAAAATAATGGTGGCGCGACCGGGTTCTTCTAATGTTTTTAATAATGCATTCGCCGCAGATTCGGGCATGGTTTCGGCGCTATCAATCACGACGACTGCACGATCGGCTTCCAGTGGCGGGCGGCTCAGAAATATTGATATTTCGCGGATTTGGTCGAGACGAACGATCGGGGCAGATTTTCGTTTAACTCCGGCGGCTTCGGCTTCGGCAGGACTGAAGCGTTTGCCTTGGTGTAGGTAAGTTGGCTCGATCCACAGTAAATCGGGATGGTTTCCCCGCTGGGCACGATTTTCCTTATCTCCCAGTAGTACGCGTAGAAATGCCTTCGCGGCCAATCGTTTGCCAATACCATGCGCGCCCGCAAATAGGTAGGCTGGAGCCACGCGGTTTTGGGCGATCGCTTGGGTAAGAAGTTCGACGGCGCTGGGTTGGCCGATGAGTGTTGGGAAGATTGTTGCAGTCGGCATTGCAGTCGGCATGGTGGTGGTGCGATCGGCGGAAGATCTGAATGGGCTTCATAATCGATCTGATCAATAATCTCATGTTCTGTCGTGCCGAAATTTCAAATATGTGTCGATAAACCATGCAAAAAACAGAAACGCCTTGTATTGTAGTGTTTGGCGGGTTTCAATTGAATTAGAGGTTTATCCTATGTCAGACGTTGTGCTTTCTCCTGAAGCGGCGATTCATCAGTTGCAGTGGCGTTATGCCGTGAAAAAATTTGATTCTACAAAGA
>JAJAYH010000354.1 GCA_026786325.1 Alkalinema sp. CAN_BIN05
ATTGATGCATCATAAATTTATGGTAATCGACGGCAAAACTACGATCGTCACCTCCGCCAACTGGACAACATCTGATATTCACGGCGACATCACTAATCCTAGTAGTCTGGGCAACGCCAACAGTTTGGTCAAAATCGAGAGTTCTGATGTAGCAAATGCCTTTATCCAAGAATTCGATCTCATGTATCAGAGCCGCAAATTCAAAACGCGCAAACCCGATCGCCCGATCCAAACCTTCGTCGTCGGTGACTCTAAACTAAAACTTCACTTCTCCCCGATCGCCGTCAAAAAACCTTGGACTGACAGCAGCAACAGCCTGATTGCCGATACTACTGACCAAGCTAAAACGTCCCTGGATTTAGCGCTGTTTGTCTTTTCCGATCGGCAACTCTCCGATCGTTTGTCCGCATTACCACCACGAAATGTCACCGTGCGCGGACTATTTGACCCCGGATTTTTCACGCGGCCTTACAGCAGCAGTTTGGATATGTTAGGAATTCCGATCGATTCCCCTTGCCGCCAAAGTTCTCGGCAAAGCTCCCGGCAGCCCCATGATCTGCCCGATCGCCAATCATCTCGTAAGCCATCTCGTAAGCCATCTCGCAAGCCCAAAGCACTCACTAGCTCCAAACCTTGGCCAATAAATGCCGCCAGTGTTGGTGTGCCAAAACTAAAACCAGGCGATCTTTTACATCACAAGTTCGCCATCATCGATCGAAGCATTGTCATCCTCGGCTCCCATAACTGGACAACGGCTGGAAACACAAAAAACGACGAAACCCTGATGATGATTGAAAATAAAACGATCGCCGCACATTACCAGAGAGAATTCGATCGGTTGTCTAAGGATGCTGTTCTAGGGCTTCCTAATAACGCCTGTGGTATAAAAGAGGCCGCACCAACCGATTCAGAAGACCCATGACCAAAAAGCCGATCGGACTCTGTTTTAGAGAAACGATCGGCTTTCTTGGATTCTTTTTGGAATTGATGTAACTCAATCACTAAGCAAACACTTAGTCCTTATTCATGAAATTTTGGACCTGTTGCAGCGCAGCGCGGAAAATATTGAATCCAGCCCAACTTGCGGCTATAGCCAAAGGCGCTAAAACTGCCACGATGCGAAAATCAAAATCCATAGTCCCGTCTCTCTAGCAATTATTGTTATGTTTCATTCTCACCTAAATGGGGATCATTTTCATAGGGTGTAGTCCGCCGTTTAAAAAAAAGCTTGCCCCAACCACCATCTCCCACCCTAAAGCCATTAAAAAAGTGAAGGGACGATAAATCTATTTTTAGATTCGCCCCTTCACTCTTCAGTTTCTGAATGCGCCATCGGTAAAATCCGACAGAACATTAATCAAATTTAAAACACGTTCAGTCCGTAGACCGACAGTATTCAATTCCGACATTATTTAACTAGGGAGTCACCAGACCCAACCAGGCAAGTGCACCCTGTCCAGAGGATGCTTCGATCGCCAACGCAATAATGAATCCCATCATTGCCGCACGACCATTAAGCTGCTCAGCATAGGTGCTAAATCCGAACTTGGGTTCATCTAACTTGGGGACACTTGTAGGGGTCTTCGAAGTTTTGGAATCTGCCATGGTGGAAAACCTATCTTGTTACAAATCTTTACGGGCATAATCAATATACCGTAACTTCAAGGCGCTTGGACATAGGGTGAGGGAGGGTTTCCCGATCGCATCGATCGCATTGGAGATGGGGCTGCGGGGCGAGATTATGGGACGAGGCAGTTGTTAAGGCACACTATTACTCAGAAGGCGATCGTAAACTATGAATAACTAATCCACCATTATCTAGGTCAGCACAATGCGAATTGGGGTTCCAACGGAAACGAAGGATCAAGAATTTCGGGTGGGTTTGAGTCCAAGTAGTGTTCGAGCATTGACCGATCGCGAGCATCAGGTGATAGTTCAGGCTGGGGCGGGCTTGGGTTCTGGCTTTGCGGATCATGAGTATCAAGCGGCAGGGGCAACCATCGGGACTGATTCATCGGCTTGGGCACAGGAGTTGATTGTTAAGGTAAAGGAACCGTTGCCCCTGGAATATGGCTTTCTGCGATCGGACCAACTTTTGTTTACCTATCTTCACTTGGCCGCGAACTTAGAGCTAACAAGAGTGCTGTTGCAATCGAAAATTTGTGCCGTTGCTTATGAAACTGTGGAGACGGCGAATCATCGGTTGCCGTTGTTGACTCCCATGAGCGTTATTGCGGGACGACTTGCGGTGCAGATTGGGGCCAGGTTTTTAGAGCGCCAGCAGGGCGGTCGTGGGGTGTTGTTGGGCGGGGTGCCGGGAGTTGCTTCGGGACATGTGGTGATTTTGGGTGGCGGAGTTGTGGGGACGGAAGCGGCAAAAATGGCGATCGGGTTGGGGGCGCGGGTGACGATTGTGGATGTGAATGTCGATCGGTTGACGGAGTTGGAGGCGTTGTTTGGGTCGCGAGTGAGTTTGCTTTACAGTACGACAGCCCAGATTGAAGCCGTGGTACCTCAGGCGGATTTGCTGATTGGGGCGGTGTTGGTTCCGGGAAAAAAAGCTCCGATTTTAGTTAAAAAAACTGTTGTGAGGACAATGCGATCGGGGAGTGTGGTGATTGATGTGGCGGTGGATCAAGGCGGTTGTATTGAGACCATTCGTACCACGTCTCATACTGCGCCGACTTACATTGAGTCCGGTGTAGTGCATTATGGTGTACCCAATATGCCCGGTGCGGTGCCTTGGACTGCGACTCAAGCGTTGACTAACAGTACGTTGCCTTATGTGTTGAAGCTGGCAGATGGTGGATTAGGGGCGATCGAAACTGATGCTGAATTGTTGATGGGGGTAAATGTGCGAGATGGAATGTTGATTCATCCGGCTGTGCGATCGATGTTCCCTCAGTTAGCTTCATAGTCGTTGAGTGAAGATACCTAACCTAATTTAAAGATTTGGTAGAACTGGAACAGTACCGAGTTTTGGACTGTTCCGTTAACGTTAACGTTGAATAAGATCAATAGATGAGGAGTTAATTCAACATCAGGCACAAACATGTCGGTTGCAAGATGCGACAGGAGAGTCTGAATGTTTTTTCGTCGTGTGCAAATCATGTTGATGGCATTGATCGCAATCAGTGCTTTAGAACGATCTGCCAGACACTCCGAATTCCTCCAATCGGTTCTCGATGCCAAGCTTCTAGCCAAGACCCAGGC
>JAJAYH010000355.1 GCA_026786325.1 Alkalinema sp. CAN_BIN05
GACTCTAAAAACATCAAATCATTCGTGAGATCTGAGCTTTCATCCTCCTGTAAGTCTGTGCGTTCTAACTGCTGCTCATACGCCGAAATTCGATATTCCAACGCTTCCACCGTGAACCTCATAGCCTTAAGTGACAAATTAACCATGATTAGTTCTCCTTAATTAAACTTGTAAAACAAATCACCGATCGATTCCAGGGTATTTTTGTAATCCTCTAATCGCATCGCATAACTAGGTTCCCACAAATAATGGTTTCCGTAATCATTCACAACCCGTAAATCATTCGGAATCTCAATCCCTTCATCCAACCGCCACCAGTTCCGCCCTCTCCCCACGATCGAAAACGTCGAAATCCCACCCGAATTTGCTGCGACCCACAATTCTCCATTGCGATCGTAAAGTTCAATGTCCTGTTCACGAACATTCCCCATCCTGGCAGATATCGAATTCCCCATCCGATACAGATCAACTGGCGTTTTTCTCATAACCATAATTTTACTACGTTCGATCGACTCAGTAACAGGATAGGCTGCGATCGAATTGTGAATCAGAAATTTAAGAGTGATTTTCTATATTCAACCTTCGACCTTCCATTGGAGTGATGTCCATTACAAACCTACCAAAATCTCTGTTTTCTGACCATCAAGCACCGATCGGTTTTCAGAAGCATCTCAAGCTATGACTGAAGCACTTCGCATTTATGAACAAGGTTAGTTTGCGGGAAGAGTTGACGACGATTCAGCAGAAGATCGCAAACCAATAGCCATCTTTTGACTTTCGATTCATTGGTTACGATCGGGAATGAATTCAAGCTCTAAACATTCACTTGTTTTGGAAGAACGATCGCACTAGCCGCAGCAGCATCTACCAAATTCTTCTTCTCAGCATCCAAACGCCGCTTACGGGCATAGAGTTGAATACTCGCGGCAAATGCGATCGCCATCCCAAACACAACATAACTTGTGGCATTAGTGGGAATATCATTTTTAAAAATAGCCAACATCACAATCACCACTAAAAAGAATGTTGGAAATTCATTCATCCAACGAAACTGTTTAGACGTGAGCGGCATTTCCCCCGCCTCCATTTGGCGAATAATCTTGCGACAATAAAAATGGAAGCCCACCAACACCAACACCAAACCCATCTTCACCTGCAACCAAGTCTGCTGCAACAAATCAGGCGCGATCGTCAACATTGCGATCGCCATCACAATTGTCACCACCATCGCAGGGGTCATAATGATGCCGTAGAGCCGCTTTTCCATCAAGGTGAACTGCGTCTTCAAAATACTGCGGGCGGGTTCCATCTGTTGCTCGTGGGCCTCTGCATGGTAAACAAACAGCCGTGGCAGATAAAAAAGCCCTGCAAACCACGAGACAAACCCCACAATATGAAACGCTTTAAACCTAAAGTACGGCATGGTGGTGATGTAAAAGAATTGCTATAGATTAGAAAACCCAAGATACAAATGCATCCTGAGTTCTATTAAACGAGAAAACGGGTGCTCCTCAGAGCGTTTCTCCACTCACATTCACGTTTCGTTACACGAGACAATTTTCTCGGACCACTGGAGTCACGAATTCTTCTGACGGACCTTGATTTAAAAAGAGCGAAATCGCTACGGAAATTGCACGGTCTTGGTCCCAATCTGGGTTCTTCTCAATGTACTGAGCCAATTCACTGTGAAGGGTTTCGGGAAGCTCGGCAAGCAAGGAAATGGTGGGAAACATCATAAAATAAAACCTTTAATTAAGCACTAAGTGTGACGATTTTTTAAACCAGAAACTAACATCGACCGAGACCATCAACATCAACGTCATGAAAAATAGGTTCCCATAGGTGTTCGGCAAAGTCATGTAAGTTATTGCTGGACTGGTAGACCGAATTCTCGCACTGCTCTGAGTGTTTGTAGAGCGTATATTTACTTGTGCTGTTTAATACATAAAGTCTCCACGAATACATCCGTGATGAATTCATCTCTGCGTACTGTGGAAAACGTCCTAAATGTGTTCTAGAGGGATGTTATCTAGTGGAATCTTGAGTAATTCAAATGTATTAAAATATATTAAAACCGCCAAAAGCCCTGTGTGGAAAGAGATCTAATCTTTTTAACCAGAAATAGATAATTAGAGTGTTCAAGCTTTATGTTGTGGGAGTCGATCGGTTCGTATCATGGAATACAGTCGCAGTCAGCGCGGCCCTGTGGAAAACTCTTCATAATCTGGGGAAAACATAGAATGGATGTGGAAAGATTTAAAAAATATAGGGAAAATTTCTGCCTAAATAAATAATTCTTAAGTTGCCTAAAGTTAACGATCGGCAACTTTGTACGGTGTTAGCTAACGCTTCACTACTTTTTAGTTAAACAAACGTAACGAAATGAAAATCCTGGACACGAAATATAGCGCCAGGATATTCAATAACTAAGTCTGTGGTGAGGGACTACAAGTTAATCTAGCTAGTTAATCCGTCGGATATTTAAACAACACCAGTCGCCCCGTTTCCAAAGTGCCGACACAAACCAGCCATTCTCTTCAAGAACATCTGTTACAGCTTTGGCTTGGTCTAGCAGAATACCGCTCAGGATGCCCCAGGTTTCGGGCTTGGTGAATGGCTCCCACTCAGGAATCAGCTCGACAATCACATGGGCCAAGATGTTGCAGACAATGCCCTCGACGGGTTCAGGAATCATGTCCACAATCACTTCGACGCTGCCTTCACCTACATCAAGCCGCGATGGATCAATGCTATTGAGTTTTATGTTTTCCTGGGTCGCTTTCACAGCCAATGGATCCGTATCAACCGCGTAGGCTTTTCTTGCACCCAACAGTAATGCGCCCACGGACAAAATCCCCGAACCACAACCAATGTCGGCGATCGTAGTCAATTCAGGATGATCCCCTAGCCGCATCTCCAGCGCTTCGAGACAAAGTTGCGTGGTGGCATGGTCTCCCGTACCAAACGCGACTCCGGGTTCCAATTTAAGAATGGTCCGATCGGTATGCTCTGGCAATGGCAACCAAGCGGGATGAATGAGGAGACGATCGCCAACATTTTGCGGTTTCCAATAGGCTTTCCAGCCGCTGGCCCAGTCTTCCTCGTAGATCAATTGCCACTGAATCGACGGCTCGCCCGCTTCAAAACATAGGGCATCTTGTTTGACTTGTTATGCCAATGCCGACAAGTCCAAAACATGAGACGACACCTTAGGGACATAAGCCGCAATGATGGACGAATTGCCTTCTCGCTGACTAGACATTCCTTTACAGCCAAACATTTCCAGCCGCCAAAACATGGATTCTTCCAGTACCGCGTCACATAAAATCTGGATTTCCCACCAACTATTTGTCATGAAGAATTGAGAATGAAGAATTGAGAATTGCAGTTTGATGACGATCGATCGTGGTTAAGAGCGCGTTTGAATAGTACTTCCGTTGCGTATTAAAAGACCGATCCCCCTAAATCCCCCTTAATAAGGGGGACTAAGAGTTGAACTCTAAATCCTCATTATTTAAGAGGACTAAGAGTTGAATTCTAAATCCTCATTATTTAAGAGGACTAAGTATTAAATTCCGGTTCCCCCTTTTTAAGGGGGTTAGGGGGATCGGGTCTCAGTCACAACCTTCAACTTTTCAAACACTCTCTAAATCACTAATTAGAGCGTCACAGTATAAGCATCACGGATTCCAGCAACTTTCGTAATTTCAGCCACCGTATTCTCTGGCAATGGATCATCCACCGTCAATACCATCACTGCGTCCCCACGAACAATCTTGCGGCCCACTTGCATACTGGCAATATTGACATTCAAATCACCCAATAGCGATCCAATTCGGCCAATGATCCCCGGCATGTCGCGGTGCAGCGTAAATAGCATGTATTTACTAGGCGGGACATTGATTGGGAATTCATTAATGCTGATGATTCGCATTTCCTGATGACCTAGGAGTGCACCACTGACTGAATGTTCGCCTAAAGAGCCTTTGGCGGTTAGCATCATGGATCCGGTATAGTCCTGAATTGACTCATCACGGGTCTCAATCACATGAATGCCCCGTTCTTTGGCTTTAATGCTGGCATTTACAAAGTTTACGCGTTCATGCAATGCACTGGATAGCAAGCCTTTTAGGGCCGCAATTACGATCGGTTGACTTTGGTTTGTCGCCAGTTCGCCGCGCAACGAGACGGTCAGAGATTCAATGCGTCCGCCTGCTAGTTGGCTGACCATGTTGCCTAAGGTTTCCGCCAGTTGCAAATAGGGCTTGAGCGCTTCCAGGACATCGGGGCGCAGTCCGGGAATATTCACGGCGCTGCGGGCAGGTTTGTCTAGTAAGACATCACGAATTTGTTCCGCTACATCGATCGCGACATTTACTTGGGCTTCTTCGGTGGATGCTCCTAAGTGTGGTGTGAGAACCAGTTCCTTACCAACGCTTCGCAATGGCGATTCACCCAAGGGTTCGCTGTCAAAAACATCTAGTGCGGCCCCAGCAATCCGGCCCTCGGAAACGGCAGATGCGATCGCGGCTTCATCGATAATTCCACCTCGGGCACAGTTGATGATGCGTACGGTGGGTTTCATTTTTGCGATCGATTCGGCATTAATCAAATTCGCGGTTTCAGGCGTTTTGGGAATGTGCAGCGTAATGTAATCAGAATCCCGCAGCAGCGTATCCATTTCCACCAGCTTGCACCCCAGTTGGTCGGCCCGTTCTTTCGAGACAAATGGATCGTAGGCTAGCAGCACCATGCCCATCGCTTTTGCTACCGTGGCTACGTGCGCACCGATCTTTCCCAGGCCCACAACGCCCAGCGTCTTTTTATAAACTTCCACACCCGTGTAGCTTTTACGGTCCCATTTCCCCGCTTTCATTGACGCATTCGCCGCCGGGATGAAGCGAGACATGGACATCATCATTGCTAAGGTATGTTCTGCCGCCGCAATAGTGTTGCCTTCGGGGGAGTTGACGACGACGATGCCTTTACGAGTGGCCGCCGGGACATCGACATTATCGACCCCGACTCCGGCCCGTCCAATTATTTTAAGTTTTTTGCCCGCTTCGATGACCGATGCGGTTACACGGGTTCCCGATCGAATCATCAGGGCATCATAGTCTCCAATACAGGCCACCAGCGCCTCAGGAGACAGACTAGTATTGACATCAACGTGTGCGACCTGGGAGAGAATATCAATCCCAACTTGATCGATCGGGTCGGAAACAAGAACCTTCATCATGGTCAAATGGGAAAAACGGGTTATAGATCAAGAGGCAATAATACGGTATTTAGGCCGGGAGTCTGGCAGAATCCCCCAGAAGTTTTTTGGATTGGCCCGTAGGTTCGGGAGTTGAACCCGTCCAGAGTCCATACGAATCAAGCTAAAATCTGATCTATGACCTTGTCCCGTTTGCAATTCTGACTGATATGTTGCTTGATGTGTTGGACTGTTTTTCTTCTTATCAAGCGCTCTACGATGATTTGCGTGACCTAGAGCAGCACATTCATCTAGGACGGCCCGCTGAGGTGGTGAGTCTGGCTTTTGCTATAGAGAATGTGGATCCATTGGCGTTGTTGCAGTCTTGGGTGAACCCGCTGGATTGTCATTTGTATTTTGAGCGCAGTGGAGCTAAAACATCAATATTGGCAGTGGGTTCGGCACTACGGTTGACGGTTGATGGGGCGAGGCGGTTTGTTCAAGCGCGGGACTGGATTAAGCAAGTGACGGCTCGGGTGACGGTGCGGGGCGATCGATCGGTGCCGTTTTCGGGCGTACACTTTTTTTGTGGATTTTCGTTTTTTGATGAGGCCACATTAGAAGATGGATTTGCGGCGGGTTCTGTTTTTTTGCCGGAGTGGCAGATTGGCCGATCGGGCGATCGGACTTCGCTGGTGGTCAATCGGGTGCTGGATGCGACGTTTTGTGCGGAGACTGAAGCCCGTGAAATTTGGACCCAATTGCAGCGCATTCAAGCGACCACCTTCGATCGCCATTCATTGACACCATCCCCACGCCAATCCCTGCAAGCCTTCACCTCGCCCGATCAATTCAAAACATCCGTCAATCAAGCATTAATGGCGATCAAATCAAAAAAAATTGAAAAGGTCGTTCTGGCCTTAGCCTATGAAGTAAAAGCTGCGCAAGAGTTTAATGTAGTCACATCACTCTACAATCTGCGGCGATTATACAAAGATTGCTATATCTTTTCCTGCAACAATACATCAGGAGAAACATTTTTAGGTGCGAGTCCAGAACGTCTAGTCACAGTCGATCGGAACCAGTTAGAAACCGATGCCTTGGCGGGTTCAGCTCCGCGTGGGGAGACTGAATTGGACGATCGCCACATTGCTCAAACCCTTTTAGGCAGCATCAAAGAAACCCATGAACATCAATTGGTAATTGATTTTATTACCGCGCAATTAGTGGCTTTAGGATTAGAACCCGAAATGTTTCCCGCGACACTATTACAATTGCCCAATATTCAACATTTACATACGCCCATCCGATCGATCGTCCCCAAAACCGTTCATATCCTCGATGTCGTCGCCGCACTTCACCCAACCCCAGCCGTGGCCGGAGTCCCGAGAGATCTCGCCTGTGACCAAATTCGATCGCTTGAGACCTTCGATCGATCGCGCTATGCTGCCCCTATTGGCTGGCTTGATGGTGAGGGCAATGGGGAATTTGCGGTGGGGATCCGATCGGCGATTTTGGCGGGCGATCGGGCTAGACTTTTTGCGGGTGCGGGGATTGTTCAGGGATCAAATCCAGAACATGAATTGGCGGAGGTTCAATTAAAATTACAGGCATTGTTACGGGCGATCGTTTAATTTAAAAGCGCTAGTTCTCCAAATTCATTACGATGAGCACAAAAATAATTACATCGATCGCTGACAAACCGGACAAAGGGCATGGATCACCAGTTGACAATCAAGCAACGCAAATCCTGATCCTTTGGCCACTTTCTCGCCGACTTTTTGCATGGTTTCACTTTTAAACTCAATGGTTTTAGTGCAGCGAATGCAGACTAAATGATGGTGGCTCTCATCACTTCTCGGATTCAGCTCATAGTGTTTATGATCTTCTGCCAGTTCCAACTCGCGTAAAACACCCATTTGAGACATTAGATGCAAGGTTCGATACACCGTAGACAAGCTCATAGGGGTTTCGTTCTGGGTCAATCGCTGATGCACATCATCAGCACTCAGATGGTCGCCTGACGATGAATTGTGAAAGAGACTCAAAATTGAAATTCGCTGCGGAGTCATGCGCAATCCACGCTCGTGAAGCGCCCCTTTAACAACATTAGTCTGATGCGGATTCTCCATCACCATGCCAAACCACTCTTGAGTAGAACATCCAAAAACTGATTGGGAACATCCCGATCCAACTGCCCTAGTGGCTATTGAAAATTAGAATACAAGACTTGTCGTACCAATTGCAAATAATTCTCAGGTATCCGATCGCCAAAAAATGCAGAATCCAACTAGAGAGGGACTTTAAAAGATTCTGGCTCAAAAAACTTAAAATTTCTCTATAAATTTCTCTAAAAAACTTTAAACTCTACTTGACATTATAAGTCAATAAAGTCTACCTTAGAAGTCATCAGGTACGTTACTGCATTAATTCTTCCATAACGCTCCGCTCCTTCTCACAGCACGGTGTTTCAATGAATCAAGCTACGGTCGAACGAGTTCCATTTGGACTAGTCGGTGAATTTGTAGGATTTATTTTAAATAAACAAGACCAACCTCGCGGCCTCAGGCTGATGTGGTTAGGTCAGGAAGTCATGATCAAGGTAGCAAAGTATTTGCGCAACGATCGTTATGACGGCTGGATTCCGGGAATGCAGGTCGAGGTCTGGGGCACGCAGAAATTTTCCAAAAAGAAGACGCATATTAAATACAATGCCAATCGCATGTTGTTACGATCGCCCATCGCCCAGGTCGTTCCGGTCTGTGAATCGATCGTCCCAATTGCCTCAACCCCAAAACCCGCCATCATTAAAGTATGTGGAAAACCCGACTGCATGAAGCAAGGCGGCAAAGCATTATGCAAAACGCTGGATAAAGCCCTAAGCAGTGGGGAATGGGATCCGTCCATCCAAATTCAATTCACAGGATGTATGGGGAAATGTAGTCAAGGGCCAAATTTAGTCGTCATGCCCGATAAAAAGCGCTACAGCAATGTGACGGCTCAAGACATTCCGAAAGTACTAAGTCAACACTTTAGCGCCAATGAAACAGCTTAATCTCAATCAAACAGCACAATGTTGGTATAGAGGATCGTGTTCTTGCCATTGTTTCAACTCGATCGTAACTAAATTCTCATGTAGAACTATAGTAGAATGTCGTATCTAACCGTATTGTATAGTCCAAGAGTTGTCCCTAGAAGACTCGACGAATCTATACCCATCATCATTATTAATGACAACGAAACTTGACTCTATGAAAGAACTAAAACTCGAAAAGGCAATCCCTCTCCTAACCTCCATCATGGAATACGAGCTTGCTGGAGTCGTCCGCTACACCCATTATGCGCTCATGGTCACAGGGCCAAACCGGATTCCCATTGTTCAATTTCTCAAAGACCAAGCCACAGAATCACTACTTCATGCGCAACAAGCTGGCGAAATTCTCACTGGATTGGGCGGACATCCTAGTTTGAAAATTGCCTCAATTGAAGAAAGCCACAAACATTCAATTTATGACATTCTTGTTGAAAGCAGCACTCATGAAGCAGCAGCACTAGACTTGTATAAACAGTTTTTGGATGTGGTCAAAGATCGCAGTATTTACCTCGAAGAATATGCTCGTGGAATGATTAGTCAAGAAGAACTACACAGCATGGAATTGCGGAAAATGCTCCGAGATTTTAAACCTAGAGATCAAGATCAGTAGTTGTAGATTCATCTGTAGATTCAGCCAATAAACTTGGAGCCGATCGGAACATGTCCTCCGATCGGTTATTTTTTAGATTTTTAGGGGATGGCCGTCCATAAACGCCCGTCCATAAATGCAATATCACCCCATGTGACTTTGAGAAGATTCATTCGGCTCATACCTTCATCTGGTAGAATCCACTAGGTTTTTAGCATTTATCAGCCAATGGCATCAACGCGGGTACGAATTGCGATCGACGCGATGGGTGGCGACCATGCCCCAGCAGAAATCGTAGCAGGCGCATTGAGGGCACAAGATGAACTCAATGTAGACATATTATTAGTCGGAGATCCGCAAGCGCTCCAAGCCTGCTTAGTGGGTTACGGCGGCGATCGGAAACCCGAAATCGTGGCGGCAGATAGCGTCATTGAAATGGACGAAGAACCCGGTCGGGCCTTACGTCGCAAGCCGAACGCATCTATTAATGTGTCCATGAATCTAGTCAAGTCAGGACAGGCCGATGCCGTGTTTTCTGCTGGACACTCTGGGGCCGCAATGGCCTCTGCACTGTTGCGACTGGGGCGGTTGAAAGGAATCGATCGGCCAGCGATCGGGGCCGTACTTCCGACTATGATTCCAGGTAAATCTGTACTGGTCTTAGATGTCGGCGCGAATGTTGATTGTCGGCCCAAGTACCTAGAGCAATTTGCGCTCATGGGAACTATTTATGCACAATATGTCTTGGGCAATCCGGCCCCTCGTGTGGGCCTATTGAATATTGGCGAAGAGGACTCTAAAGGCAATGAACTCGCATTAGCGGCCAATCAACTCCTAAGAGCCAACCCCAATATCCCGTTTGCGGGCAATGCCGAGGGCCGCGATGTGTTGTCTGGGCAATTTGATGTGGTGGTATGCGACGGCTTTGTTGGCAATGTCTTGCTTAAATTTGCAGAGGCAGTTGGCGACATTTTGCTTCAAATTCTCAAGGAAGAATTGCCCCGAGGGAAGCGTGGTAAGCTGGGAAGCATTGTTCTACGGCACAACCTAAAACGTATCAAGAACCGTATTGACCACGCTGAACACGGCGGGGGATTACTCCTTGGGGTCGCGGGAATTTGCATTATTGGCCATGGTAGCTCGAAGGCGGGGACCGTGTTCAGTGGAATTAGACTTGCCAAAGAAGCCGTGGATAATCGCGTTTTAGAACGGATTCGATCTAGTTACAGTGCTGCGACGGTCTCGCCGGTCAATCTTGTAACGAGTTCTGAAGCTAGTGCTGAAATTAGTACACAATCCGAACATTAATGCAGGATTCGGCGATCGTATACTCACGTTGTCTTCACGTTCATCTTTACTTATTGTTCGTTTGGGCAATGTTTTTCTAGTTAACAAAGGAGAGTCGCATCTTGGAACGGGTTGGACTTGCCATTACTGGATGCGGCGCTGCATCCCCCACGCAATCAGTCTCAAACGACGAATTGAGTGATTTTGTTGAAACCTCTGACGAGTGGATCGCCAGTCGGACGGGTATTCGCAATCGTCGGTTGGCCATGCCGGGAGATTCCCTTGCGTCATTAGGTGCAGCGGCAGCATTGCAGGCTTTGGAAATGGCGGGGTTGGATGCCGAGGATGTAGATTTGGTTTTGTTGGCAACGTCCACGCCGGATGATTTGTTTGGGACGGCAGGAGTGATCCAGGCATCGATCGGGGCAAAGCAGGCGATCGCGTTTGACCTAACTGCCGCTTGTTCCGGGTTTGTGTTTGGCTTAGTGACCGCTGCGCAATATATCCGTACGGGCACCTTTAAAAATATTGTTTTAATTGGTGGTGACATTTTATCGCGTTGGGTTAATTGGGACGATCGAAGTACTTGTGTCTTATTTGGTGACGGGGCTGGGGCTGTTGTGATTCAAGCTCACACCGTGGATGGACTTTTAGGATTTCAGCTTCGCACCGATGGTAGCCAGAATGCTTGCCTCAACCTAAAAATCGTCGAAGACTCCCAGGAAATGTCTGAAGATGTCGTCGTGGTCAAAGGCCGATTTAGTCCCCTCACTATGAATGGCCAAGAAGTCTATAAATTTGCGGTGCGAAAAGTACCCGAAATAATTGAAAAGTCACTCTTTGAAGCAGGTCTAACACCATCAGATGTAGATTGGCTCGTGTTGCATCAAGCCAACCAACGGATCCTTGATGCCGTCGCCACTCGTCTGAATATTGCCCCTGAAAAAGTTGTCAGCAATTTAGCCACTTACGGCAACACCTCCGCCGCCTCCATTCCGATCGCCCTCAACGAAGCCGAGCGTGATGGCAGGATTTTGCCCGGTCATATCCTGGCACTAGCACGCTATGGCGCAGGCTTAACTAGGGGAAGTGCCATTGTGACTTGGGGTAAGTAAGATTAAAAGTAATATTTCTAATAAAAAAGCCAGTGATTTTCACTGACTTTAAGTTCATGGTTGGAAAATATGACTATTGATCAAAGCGGGAACGATTAGCGATGAACTTTAGAATTACGTTGAGGCATAAATCTAAATTACTCCATTCTTCAAGAGCATTTCGTCTAAATCATCATTCAGATCCCAAGGATTATCCAACACTTTTAGATTTGCCAAACCCACTGCTTGACTATCTAGATCAAACAATAAGTCGTCAGTTAGGCCGTCACCGAATCCATTCATATTAGAAAGATCCGAGAGATCCAAACTAGTATTAATACTTTGTTCAAAACTGGAATCTAGCTTCATTTCAGATAGGGCATTCAATCCACTCAAGTCTAAGTCTTCCCCAAACGCATCATCGAAATCATCCCTCATTCCGATTTCTAAATCTTGACTTGTACCCAGGTTGGAGTTGACATTTGCATTCAAATCTACGTCTAATTCATCATGCAGATCAGACTCAATGAAGTCGTCCTTCAAGTCAGCGTCTAAATCGGTCATCCCGAAATTAGTTGCATCCAGTGCTGAATCTAAGTCAGTTCCGTCGAGGTCCGCAGAGTCAAAGGCAAAATCATCTACGACTTCAGGTATTTGCACGACTTCAGGTATTTCTACGACTTCAGGCACGATCGCCGAAACGGCACTAACCGTAGCGATCGGTATTTCTGTGAGCGTACTGGATTCTAGTACCACACTGTCCTCAACTGGATCGGCTAAATCATCTACGACTTCAGGTATTTCCAGGACTTCAGGTATTTCTAAGACTTCAGGTATTTCTAAGACTTCAGGCACGATCGCAGGAATGGTACTAACTATAGCGATCGGTATTTCTGTGAGCGTACTGGATTCTAGTACCACACTGTCCTCAACTGGATCGGCTAAATC
>JAJAYH010000356.1 GCA_026786325.1 Alkalinema sp. CAN_BIN05
ACCGATTCAGTCAGTAAGAAAACCGACTTTTTGGTTGTGGGCGAAGATGCGGGATCAAAGCTAGACAAGGCCCGATCGTTGAATGTGGCGATTTTATCGGAAGCTGAATTTCTAGAGTTGATTTTTTAAGTCCTATGAATTATTTGAATGCTTAATTATTTGGCTTAATTATTTGAATCTCGACAGGATTTATAAAACTCATATAAAATCAAGAACAATCTTTTGTTGATCGGAGCTTTCCATGGGAACCGATGAGACCCGATCGCTCAAAAAATATCCCGCCCTCGCCACCCGAAAACGCAGTCCAAACTCTCGTCTACTACGTTGGTTTCGTGAATCAGCCATTTTTTTATCATCGACCGATAGCCGTCAACAGCTTAAAAAATCCCTCACCACAGGCCGATCAGGAGCTGGACTAGCCAGTGTCGGTAGTATTTTGCTGTTGTTGTGGAATGCTAAATTGGTCTTCTCGACGGGTGCGGGCATGGGGACTATGGTGTTGATGTATTTGTTGCAAGATGCGCAGTGGCGACGGGAAAAACTCCCAAAAGTCAGTGCGCAGGTTCATGCACAATTTGAGGGTCTAAATCGTCCGTTTTTGTGGAGTACGATCGGGGGAGGAAGTGCTGCATTTCTGAGCTATTTAGCCATTTCAGCTTGGACGGAGACCGATGCTCATTGGTTGGCGACGGGCATTCTGTTTCAGGGATTGATGACTTTTGGGGTGTTGGGGTTGGCCCTGCGACGGGTTTGGGGCGAGGCTCCAACGGTTGAGACAATAGAGCTGTGTCATTGGGTCGAAACGCTGTCCCATAAGGATCCGATTCAACGATTGTTGGCGGTACGACAATTGACTAAAACCGCACAGTCCGCGCCATTGATTCAGCAAAAGGAAATCCTGGAATATTTTCAGCTCATGGTGTCTCGTGAACCGGAAAAGTTAGTCCGCGAGGCCGTTTGGCAGGCGCTAGAAACGTTGATGCCGACATTGAACAGTTTGGCTGATTTAAAGAACTTGGCTGATTTGAATAATTTGATTGAACCAGACGATCGGATTCCAGTTTCGTCTGAACTGACTCAAGCCAAGATTAAGGCTTGGGTTGAATATTAGAATCATACAAACATCGCCCAATCATTTAAATTGAACAAATCCAATGTTAGACCGACTTGAAATTCTAAAGATTGGACCGATCGCTCCGATTCAGCTTCATCAAACCAACAGCAATTCCAAATTCAAAAATCTCAGAGCCTGAAAGTCTGGTTTCTTGTTTCGTTCAATCTCCACAGAGGGACAACGATCGGCTGGAAGGCTCGAATTCAATCCACCCGCGCCGCATTCACCAACGTCAAACTCGCCAACTCCTTAGCCTGCAATAACAAAGCCGCAATCCCACCATCATGACCCACCAAACGATTTATTTCCCGATAGTACCGTTGCTTCGAAATCCGATCGTCCAACTGTTCAAAAAATCCATTCACCAATTCTCTCGAAGCCTCAACCAATGTATCTTCTAGCCCATTCGCCAAATAATAAAACGCCTCCGCCAAAATCCCCAACAACGGCACCACAGAATTTCGTGAATGACTTCCCTGCGCCCGCTCATGCACCATTCCCACCGAAAACTCCGCCACCAACTCATCCAACCGCGTTACTAATTGCTCTTGAAGCCGTCGAAACTGGGACTCAAACGCCTCATTTCGACCACTCGCCACTACCTGATTCAATTCATCTTCAATATGCAATTGCAACTCTTCCGCCACCTTTTGCAACATCAACCCCAACCTCTGCAATCCTTGTTCCCGCAACAGTTCCACATCTGTCGGCTGCGATCGTAATCCCGATGCTCGCTCCAAATACACCTTTCGTAATGCCTGCGCGATCGGACGTAAATCCGACATCACATTTGCCAATAACAACGGACGCTTTTCCTCCGTTAAATATCGCGTCACCCCGATCGAAATGCCTCAATACCACTACCCCAAACAACCTTCAATCCATCCGACTTCCGGCAAACGCCCTGATCGAAAACTCCGCAACTTCCCATTCACAAAACTAAAGACAATACGATCGTTTTGATCCTCCACGTCCTTCGGCACAAACTGTAAAACCTTGGTTCGCGCACTCAAAGATTCCCCAGGCTTAAGCTGACCCGCATACAGCGATCGAACCTTCGATTCTGAATCTCCAATCCCAACACCCCGCAGCGTTTTGATTTGTGGATTAGCGACATACGCCACCGCGATCGAACCTTTATTTAGCATGAACGAAACCTTACTTGGTCCCCCAATCAGCGAAACATGGCGACAACTTCCAGGCCCAGGAGTATTTATTCTAAACTGAAGTCCAGACCGCCTTTCAGCCTCCTTCAGCGTCATCCCCGTCAGCACCGGACCAATCCCATTGGTGCCAAGTCGAGATTTTGTTGTCAGCTTGACCTCAGCATTTGCCGCAGGTGCAATCAATCCAAAAGCCGTGACTCCCATGGAGAGAAGTCCGATCGAAACACGAATAATCGCAGAAGAAATTGTCATAACGATAAAGGTAATGAT
>JAJAYH010000357.1 GCA_026786325.1 Alkalinema sp. CAN_BIN05
GATCGACATACCGATCGTCCTCCAAACACAGAATCAAGACAACTGCCTTAACAGGATCAATAATCCAATATTCAGGAATACCTCGCGCCGCATACTCCGATCGTTTATCCACATAGTCCCGCTCGCGAGATTTCTTGTCACTGTTACTATTCGAGACAACTTCTACGACTAGCATTGGGTTCGGTTGTCTCGGCAACAAGATCCGATCGGCCAATGTCGCCGCCAAAGAATCCTCGGTATGAACCATAAAATCCGGTTGCCGGGACGAAGCCTCACTCACGCCAACTTGATGACCGATAATCAGCCGATAGTAAGGAATCCCCATCCCTAAGAAGATAGAAAATAAGAAACTTGCGATCACATTGTTAGTCGGATTCTCAGCACCCATTTCAACTAAAACCCCATCCACAAGCTCATAACAGACATCAGTGCCATCGTCATAATCCAAATATTCTGCTAAGGTCATCCGCCGTTGAACAGTGGGCGGACATATTTCGGTTGCAACTGTCATCCGTCAACCTCCGATTTACTTCAATGTCCACATTATTATATCGTCGGACTTACTTCAGCCCCAACCAAGGCAACGGATCTTCCGCCACCCAACCCAACTTAGTATTCGATCGCACCTCAAAATGCAAATGTGGTTCCCTTGCACTGGGACTACCCGTTTGACCGACAGCCCCGATCGTCTCCCCCGCCTTCACATGCTGCCTGACCTTCACCGTCAATTTTGACAATTGGGCATAGCGCGTCTGGTAGCCCTTAGCATGATTAATCACAACTAGATTACCAAAATCACCTTGGAGGCTAGAAAACGCGATTGTCCCATCTGCCACCGCAAAAACTGGGGCCGCGATCGTTGCTGCAAGGTCCAGACCAGAATGGGTTGCACCATCACGTATAGAAGTCGAACTGAATCCGGTTAGGACTTTACCGATCGGCGACAACGGAGACACAAACTTGAGAACACTACTGGGAACTGTTGGGCGCGTGTCGTAACGAGGCGACCAAATAATACCGGGAACAAATAATACAGACGGCGCAGGTTGACAGCCATTGAGTTCAAACAACAGATCCGCACGGACTTTGTAACGCTGAGCCACATCCCGAATTAGCGTTCCTGAGGGCACATTGACTCGGATGCCATTGAACGGAGGAATGACAATTGTTTCTCCCACAGGCAACCCCGATCGGACCTGAGGATTAAAGCCCATAATCGTTTCCGCCGTGACCTTATAGCGCTGTCCGATCGTCGCCAACGTCTCGCCAGATGCAATTTTGTGAGACACAAGACGATTTAGAACGGGCAGAGGGCAAGTCTGAGCGATCGTAAAATCCTGAACACTGAGTGCCCACAAACCAGACAAAACCAAACTAAAAGCAAGTCTCATGGGAAGTCAGTATGTAAGGATAAAATGCCCGACAAGTTGCATACAAGAATAGTTAAATTACCGCTTTAGCTGCAAATGTGACTAGGTAGAAACCTGAGTAATTGGATGCTCATTCAACCAACGATCGAGATCATCCGGCACCCCAAAATCCAGTAAGGCTTCCGATAAATCTTCAAGTTGATCGCTAGAAAGCGGCATCACACGAGCCTGAAGTGCATCACTGATCGCTCCAATTCGACGATGCAGCAGACGAAGGACGATCGAAAGTGCTTTTTCCTTGCCCCCGATCCGTTCACCGATCTGTTGACCGATCTGCTCACCGATTTGTTGACCGATCTGCTGACCGATCTGACGACCGCGTTCTTCAGTGGCGGCTTCCCAGTCTAGAAATATTTGTGGATAGGCCATGGCTCTTGTCTCCGCGTTTTCAAAAAGGGACGGATTCTTTTCTATAGTAACAAGCTTCCAAGCGCAAAGCATTCGGAGAATGGGCGCACGACGAGGATCTGATAATGGCAGCGCTACAACTTCCGCTATGGCATTTTCTTGAGTTTTCCCTCGACCTAAAACCCGCATCCAAAGCGTGTTGGGTGTTGAGGGTAAGTCTTTAAGTGACACCATGATGGTGCGGACAATAGGGCTGGGAAAATGGTAAAACCCTCTAGGAAATCCCGGTTTGTGAATAACAGCACATTCTTTTTTTAGCGGTTCTGATAACGATGCCGCTAAGATCCAAAGCTGTGGGTAATCATTTTCCGTTAAGGTCCGATCGGCACTATTCGCTTTACGTACAATATCTTCTCTCAACCAAAATAATTCATGCAAACACGTTGAAACTTCATCGACCGTCGGCACCCCGCTGTAAATTTCCAGCAAACTCGGAGTTGAAACCACCTGCTTCAGTAAGCCTTTGATGCTACTAGTATCGGCGGCATTTGTGGGTAAAAATAAAACATCAATAAACTTCGATTCACCGGGGACTTCAAACGATCGCTCCACGGTGCCGAATGGCGCTAGAAGATCCGCTAGGTATTCCTTAGAAAAGGCATCAAATGGATTTTGGGTCATGTTGCTCTAATGTTGCAGTAGGCCGATCGATAATGCCGCCGCCCAGCAAGACTTCGCCGTGATACCAAACCGCTGCTTGGCCCGGTGTGATGCTGAGTTGGGGATCGTCAAAGATGATTTTCACCGTGGTGTCAGTGATGGGGATGATGGTGGCGGGAGAGGGGAGCGATCGGTAGCGGATTTGGACTTCGGCTTGAATCGGGGTTACGATCGGAGCCATGGATACCCAATTTACACGCGATACGGAACACTCATACTCGTAAGCCTCATCTTTCGTCCCGACAATCACCCGATTCATCACCGCATCCAGACCAATCACGTAGAGCGGCTCACGGTAAGCAATGCCCAAACCTTTTCGTTGACCGATCGTGTAGTGATGGATGCCCGAGTGAGTGCCCAACACTTCACCCGTTTGAGTCATGATTTGCCCATCGGTTCCGGTGATGTATTTATCGAGAAATGCCTGCATAGATCCATTTGCTTCGACC
>JAJAYH010000358.1 GCA_026786325.1 Alkalinema sp. CAN_BIN05
AGTTGACATTGAAATGCTTTGTCAACAAGCAATCGCCACTTTACAACAGGCCGCCCAGCGCCGTGAGCAGGAAATTCGGCTAACGGTGGAACCGGGAAATCGGAGTTGTAGTTTGGATAAAGAAAAGATGCGGCAGATGTTATATCACCTGATTTTTAGCCTTGTTCAGTCATCCAATAGCGGAAGCGTGGTGCATTTACATGCGGCTAATAAAGTTTCTGGACTTCGTCTGACGTTGTGGGTGACGCATCCTTGTTTAGAATATATTTCCTATGGATCTAGCTTAAATGAGCATGAGGTGCGTTTCGATCGATCGCCAACAGATTCTCCCCGTTCAACGGCACTCCTTAACTCACCGCCCAGCAGTCCCGAAATTGGAATCCCAGAACGATTGCATTTTAATTTAGGATTTTTGTTAAGTTGTCAATTAGTTGGATTACATGGCGGTGAGATTCAGGTCCAAGCTCATGCTACTGGTGGCGATCGCTATGTGGTCACAGTGCCTCGTCTGAGTTGTTAGCTCCGTCTGAGTTGTTAGCGCCGGGTTGTCAAGATTCCTGCGCTAAGATTCGACGGGCAAACTCGATCGCCTCATCTTGGGTTTTAATCAGTCCCTCTGCTCTAGCGATTTGCAGGGCCGCCAGCAATCGACCAATTTGGGGACTGGGCGGCAACCCTAGATGACTCATTAAATCTTGTCCCGAAAGAACTGGGATCGGATGGGCCACCATATCTTCTGGATCCAGATAGCGGTTGATTAAGGGCCGTAATGCAGCCATTTCGATTCCGCTGGCTAATGCCTGGATGCACAAGGCTGGAAAAACCACTCCAACTTGTTGAAACAATGCGTACTGGGCGCGCCTACTGTCCGGAGCCGTTTCCAATAACGCCTGTAACTTGGGTAAGGTTTTCAGGACTGTTAGCACAGCATGAATTTCCGATCGGCTGTATTTAAGCTTCCAGAGCTGAGCTTCAGCGATCGTCACGTCATCAGGCATCAAGCTGGCCAGTTTCGCCATTGTCAGCCAACTACTTTTGCGGCATCCTGACATCTCAACATTCTTTTTAGGTTCAGATTTGCTGCTGGACTGGGCACGAATCGGCTGGCCAATCCGCTCACGAAGCAACGGCCAATCCGATTTCAACAGTTGAAACAGGTTCTCCATCCGATCGATTTTATCTAAGCTCGATAGCCCCGCAGACTCAAACCAACCCGACAGCAATCCCGCTTCCCATGCCGCTTTAAGTTGGGCGGGGCCACGGGCGGACGTGAGCAGATAGTGAAACTCGGATTGAACTCGTTCAGCCGCGATAGTCTTGAGCTGCGGGGCCAGTTTTCTAGCCGCCGCCGCCGTCTCAGGTTGCATGGTAAATCCAAGCTGTGCAGCCTGACGGTAAGCCCGTAATAGTCGTAGTGGATCTTCCGCCAGATTTTCGGCGCTCACCATGCGCACAATGCAATGCTCTAGGTCAAGACAACCATTCAATGGATCCATAAGTTCCAAAGTGTGAGGGTTGTAGGCGATCGCATTCATGGTGAAATCGCGTCGAAACAAATCCGCCTCAAGTGAATTGCCCACCTGTTGTGCAAAATCAGCCGTCCCTTGTCGGAATACGACCCGCGCAATTTGGCGCTCCGCATCAAGCAATACGAAACCTGCTCGATAGTGACGGGCGATCGTTGTGGCCGTCTCAACTGCGCCCTGAGGCATGACAAAATCTAAATCCAAATAGTCCGAATGTCGCTCTAAAAGAGCATCTCGCACACTTCCCCCAACCAGATGCGTCTCGGGAGGTAAAAAGCTGATATCAAAGGGCCATGTTTTAGGCGATAGTGCCGACGACCCAAGAGAATGCTGTTGTAAGACTGTCACGCGCTGTGCCAAAGCTAATATTACCTGTCGATAAATAAATTGCAGATGATCTTGACTGGATTGATGCAGCATCAAATTCAACATCAAGTTCAACAAACTCATTCGATCAGAACCCAGATCGAATTCGCCTGAGTTAGAGTATCAAAAAACGTTGCCATAGATCTCCCCATCTCTCACCCTAATATTCCAGGAGTAACCATGTGTATTTGTATTCACTGTCACTACGTCGATCGTTGCCTGACCTACAATGCCGTTGAATCACAACATGAACAACCGCACCTGACCGAAACTCCAAATTTTGAACCCATTGAACCGAGCATCAATGTCAATATTCGTGAACAGAGGGACTTCATCGAAGTGGAGTGGGATGTCGTGGGATGTTTGAGTTTTTCCAAGGAGGAAGGAAAATGGTCGAGGCTGCGGCCTGGTGAACTGATTCCGACCTGATCAGGATTCTCTAAATAGATATCTAACGTCATCCAGATATAATTGTAAAACGTGAGTCGTTTTTGGGAAGACTGAACAACAAGATGACACATCTGTAACGATTACATATTTTGAGATGGATTGCCTAGACCTTATGCGTAGCTTTATCTCTAACCTTGTGTTTAACCCAAAGCGTACCGCTCCTAATTTAGCGGCCCTCACTCTGATGGGTTTGTTGGCGGCTAGTGGGGTGGCTCAGGCCCAATCTGTCGTCGTCCCAGATGCGCCCGCCGCCGAGCCTGCTAAATCAACGGCGGCCACCGTAACGGAAACCCTTAATGCGGCTAAAGAGCATTTTGAATCTGCCCAAAAAGATTCACAAAATCGCAAATATCGAGCTGCTGTCGGTCACTACAACCAAGCCCTCCTGAAAAATCACAGCTATACCGATGCCTATTATGGTCGGGCGATGGCCAAAGCTGAACTGGGCGATAAAGTCGGAGCGATCGACGACTTGAGCGATGCGTTACGGCTCGATCCTCAGCAAGCAACGGCCTTGGGACAACGGGGTAATCTTTATTACCAACTCGGCGACAAGCAAGCGGCTTCAACAGACTGGGCGGCAGCGCTTCAAATCGACCCAGCCTTGACCTCTGTACAGGTCAACCGAGCCTACGCCACCATGGAAGCGGGCAACGCACAGGCTGCTTTGGTAGAACTCGACCAAGTGTTGGCCCTTAAGCCGTCTTACGTGGCGGCATTGATTAATCGGGCCTATGTGAAGCAGCAATTGGGCGATCGTAATGGTGCCCTATCTGATTTGGATCAAGCCCTTCAGGTTCAAGGTAATTCTCCTGAAGCCTATCTCCATCGAGGGTTGATTTCTCAGCAAATGGGGCGCGGGGGAGATGCCATTCAAGATTTGACGCGGGCAATTAAGGCCAAACCTGACTATGCTGATGCCTTTTACAATCGTGCCATTGTTTACACCACAGAGAGCAAATTCGATTTGGCGGTCATAGATCTGACGAAAGTTATTGAACTTCAGCCAGCCCGGTCGGATGCGTTTTATCAGCGCGGATTACTTTACTCCATGGCCCGCAACCGATCGGCAGCAATTGAAGATTTTGAGCAAGTTCTGAAATTGCGCCCAGAAGATGCGGCAACCTTTAAAGCCGTGGCTGATCTGCGGGCGGATAGTGGCGATTTACTTGGAGCCGTAGAGGACTACAACCGCGCCCTTCAATTGAATGTAAACTTGGCCGATGCCTATGAAGGTCGCGGTAAGGTGCTGGGGAAAATGGGCGATTTCCAGGCTTCGATCGATGACTATACCCGCGTCATTGCCTTGGATACTCGCAATATCAATGCGTTTTATCACCGAGGCCAAGCCCGCCAACAACTTGGGGACGGCATGGGTGCGATCGCCGATTATTCTGAAACCCTACGGCTCAATCCTCGTCATGCCGAAGCATTCTATGGCCGTGGAACCCTAATGGCTCAAGCGGGACAGATGATGGCCGCAAAAAATGACTTTCAGCAAGCCAGTAAGCTCTATCTTCAGCAAGGAAAAGCGGAAGGGTATCGGACGACGTTGAGTTGGTTGAATAAATTTTAGAGTCTGAAGATAGTTGATTTAGTTAAGGAACGTGAACTGAATAATCTGTAACTTTGTGGAACAGGCATCTTGCCTGTGATCTTACAAACAGGCATCCTGCCTGTTCCACTTAAATTCAAGAATTAAAAGTTATTAGATCCTCATTCCTAAGTTGATTGGTTTAATAAGTCTTCAACGATCGTCACTAACTTTTGGGCTGCGCCAGGTTCTCCTCGGATCTGGCGCAGTTCTTTTTTCATGGCTTCGAGGCGTTCGGGATGGTCTAAATAGCTCCGAACTTTTTCCGTAACTTGGTCTGCGGTTAGATGGCCGACCATTTCAGGAACAATCGATCGGCCTGCCCAGATATTTGGCCACGCTAAAAGACCGATTTTACGCAGCGCGATCGTGTTAATTACCTTGGCAAACAGGGAGCCGATGCCCGGTAGGTTGGCCAAGATTCCCGGAATTCCGTTCCAAGCGCGCATGGCATCAAGTTGATTGGTCGGCAGTAGGATGATCATGGGAATGGCGAGTGCGCCGAGTTCTGCTGTGTTGGCCCCGATCGTGGTGAGACAGAGGGTGCAGCGACGCAATGTGTTGTAGTGAGGTGTTCGAGGACCATCGTCTCCAATGGTTTTAAGTTCAATAATGGTACCGCCGGAAGTTTCTAGCCAATCTCTGGCTAATTGTGGGGGCGATTCTGGGGGCGATCGGTGGAGTGTTGCCGTTGTACCGCCCATCATGGCAACGATCGGATTTTGTTGCGCGTCGCCATAGTTCGCCAATTGCTCAACGGTTAAGGTCGGGGCTAACGGTAAGACAAACTTCAAGTCGGGGTAGTAGTTCTGGAGTTGATCAGCGACCGCACACATAAATGGCACACCTTGGGCAAGTTTGGCTACTTTCGATCCCGGCAAAAGTCCAATGACCAGATTTATTGATTCAGGCATCGTCATGTCTTCTACAGCAGAGGAAGACATGAGATCACCCACTACTACAAATTTGTGGCGATTTTTAATTGGCGCATTGTCTACCAGTTTTTGCTTCATCACGGCAAACCGATCGATCCATCCCCTCCAACGCGTTTCCCACTCCGCATAAACCACTGTTTTGTACCCCAGCCTTCGCCCTAACACCACGGGAAACAACGGATCCCCTCCCAAGAAAAGCACAATCCCCTTCGATCGCCAATCCCACCGAGCCTTGGTTCTCCCCCACAGTAAAAATGTAAAAAAATGAGTCGCATCTTGGACCCGATCGACTTCTGGGTAGCTACGGGCAATTTCGCCTTCTTGACCACTCGCATTAGGGCAAGGTGACAAAACCACGGAAATTCTGCATTGGCTGCGTTCTTCTCCAAACCGCTGACGGAGTTGCTGCACCACAGGTTTCACCCAAGTACTGAGTTCGCCGGGACCATTAGAAAGTATCAAGATATCGATCGGGATCGAGAGATCACAGGGAATTGGAGTGTTGGTGTGGTTCATGGGCATAAGTATTTTAAATAAAAGTGGTCAGATAGATTAATAAGTCCCATAGTTTAGGGATTGAAACCGATCGATCTGCGGACTTTCGCTGAAATGGCTGACGTGAGATTAGGTAAACAGGGTGCAACTTGAAATAGAAAGGCTACAATCAAAGGCGAGAGTTACGATATATTCCATCTATGTAATCTCATTAGTCAGAATTTTGGCTCATCTGAACTAGGTTAAGACACTCAATGATTCTACGGATGACGCAATTTTAAAGTGAAATAGGTTTTTTAACTGATCTTATGCGACATGAGGTCAAGCTCACAAACCTGATTTTCCACGCGCCATATGTAGATTTACATTATTGATTGTGTTGGCTTACGATTTAGACCCTTGGGCATAACCGACTCATCTGACTGTGATGAATTCCTTGGAACTTCGACATTCTATTGACTTTAAAGAGCATGAGGAAAGCGGCATGGCCCAGCCAAATCAAGTAATCGATCGGGAATTTGAGTTAGAGACAGCTTCGGATGATGGCGACCAAGAGCCTGATATTTATGGCGCAGATCCAGATGATGACGAAGAAACAGAAGCAGTCGAGCCTGTTGAAGCAGGGAAACCTGGCAAAAAAGGCGCTCGTAAGCGTGTAGTTCCTAAGAAAAAACACTACACCGAAGACTCAATTCGTCTCTACCTCCAAGAAATTGGCCGGATTCGACTTCTCCGGGCTGATGAAGAAATCGAACTCGCTCGAAAAATTGCTGATTTACTAGAGCTAGAGCGCGTTCACGCCAAGCTTGAAGAGCAACTACAACGCGAACCTTCCGATCGTGAGTGGGCTGAAGAAGTAAGTATGCCTATTGTCCAGTTTCGCCACCGTCTCCATGTGGGTCGTCGTGCGAAGGACAAGATGGTGCAGTCCAACCTAAGACTTGTGGTTTCGATCGCGAAAAAGTACATGAACCGAGGTCTTTCTTTCCAAGATCTCATTCAGGAAGGGAGCTTGGGCTTGATTCGGGCGGCTGAAAAGTTTGATCACGAAAAGGGCTATAAGTTCTCTACCTATGC
>JAJAYH010000359.1 GCA_026786325.1 Alkalinema sp. CAN_BIN05
ACTCTCGCACCCGTCGTAAATAAGTGGGGTGATAAAAATACATTCCTCCTGCGCCCTGAACAATAGGTTCCAGAACGATCGCCGCCACCACTTTAGAATTTTGTATGACAAGCGATCGTAATGATTCAAAATCTGACTCATTCCAAGATTGATTGAATTGAATTTTGGGCCGATCGGCAAACAAATATTTTGGTAATGAATTTGCAAATAATGAATGCATTCCACCAACAGGATCACATACCGACATTGCATGATACGTGTCGCCATGATAGCCACCTCGGACCGTGACAAATTGATTGCGATCGCTCTTCCCGACTCCAACCCAATACTGCAACGCCATCTTCAGCGCAACTTCAATAGCAATTGATCCTGAATCACTAAAGAAAACAGTTTCCAATGCATCCGGTGTAATTTCAACTAATAGTTTTGCCAAATCGATCGCAGGCTGATGCGTAATCCCACCAAACATCACATGAGACATCTTCGACAACTGATCCGCCATCGCCGCATTCAAACGTGGATGATTGTAACCATGAATACAAGCCCACCATGAGGCCATACCATCAATCAAAACCCGACCATCGGATAGTCTCAGTTCACAACCTTGGGCCGATTCAATTCCATACACCGGAAGCGGCGACGTAAGCGATGTATATGGATGCCAAACATGTGCCGCATCAAAAGCCAAATCTTCTGCTGAGATCATTTCACTCGTCCTAAATCTCGTGCTAGCCTAAAAATTATCTTAAAAAAAGTCCAGTCCATGAGCCGTCCCCAACCCACGTCCATCCGCTTAGTTGTCTCCCTCTTGCCCTGGGTTATCGTCGGCGGCGCGCTAATTTATCTGTCCCCTGCGATCGCCCACTTAGTCTTGCGCGATGAACTAACAGCCACCTGGCTCAAAACTCTCTCCCGCACTGGTTACTACCCCCGTGAAGCCTCTATTGCTGCTGGAATCTCTGCGATCGCTGGCATTATACTCACCCTCCAAGGCAACGGACAACAACGATCGGCAGACGAAAAAGCTTAATCTCGATCCCCCTAACCCCCTTAAAAAGGGGGAACCGGAAATAAGGGGGAACCGAATTTTTTATCGAATTCCCTCCTACTCTTGTCCCTCTCTTACTCTTGTCCCCCCTTACCAAGGGGGCTAGGGGGATCCTCTACCAATCGTCTAACGGATCGAAAATAGGCCGTCTGGGTTCACGATCGGGACGTTCTCCAAGTTCAGACGGAGGCCGATCGTTGCTCCAAGCCCACCACACACAACCACATTCGCAATGGTAAAACTCTTGCCATTTGCGCTTTTGATTGTCCGTATAGACAGGCGATCGGCGGTTAATCCACACATTTTTTGCCCCTTCCACATTCGTCTTCCGACAAGTCGGGCAACAAAAGCCATGGGCATGAACGGCGGGCGCAGTCCAATCGGGCGCAAAGACTGAAAATGCATCCATGAAACACCTTACTAAAATTACATTCCCTGAAAAAAACTAGCCAAATTCTTAGCCAACTGAATTCGATCGCATGGCCATGGTGATAAGTCCCTGCTGACCTAGCAAAATTTCCCGCGCTAAACTAAATAATCCAACCCAAACAATCGGGGTAATATCCACACCACCGATCGGCTGAATAATTTTTCGCGTCACCACCAAAAGTGGCTCCGTCGGCCCAGAAACCAGGTTAAAAGGAAATTTCGTCAGGTCCGCTTGGGGATACCAAGTGAGTACGATGCGGAAGATGAACAGAAAGGTCATGACTCCCATAACAATACTGAACCCCAAGATCCCTAGCTCTAATCCAGACATTTCCGCCTCTCTTGATAAATAATTTTAGGTAATCGGTTAAGACTTACCCTACGCCTCTCATTTTACGGGAAGTCTGCATGAACTTTTGTAACTCTTCAAGAACTTCCTCTAAGGAGGCCACCCATTTCCCCTAGAATTTAGAATGAATTAAGCGTACTGTTATTGAGTACGCAAGTCTTTTTACAACTTAGGGAACTGGGATCTATGACTCCTTCTTTAATGAATTTTATGTTGAGTTTACTTGCAGGCGTAACGATAGTGGTTGTTCCAGCGACAATTTTTTTGGTCTTCGTCAGCCAAAAAGACAAGGTTACGCGTCAGTAGAGTCGAATTTCGCCACTGAATTTTGTCACTACTATTTTTTATTGATTGCCTCAGATGTTCTTCATCTGAGGTTTTTTTGTCCGGTCTGCCCCTAATCTCGTTACCATAGAGCAGGCTTATGCATTAAGAGGAATTCAGAGTGAATTTCGGTACCCCCGTCCCATTACTTGTCGGGATCATTTTGATCCTATTTTCTATTTTCTTATTTTTCTTGGAAAAGTTTAAGCCGGGATATAAACGGGATGCAGATGTTATCTATGCCTCTTTTTGTCTGGCGGCGGGGATTCTGAATCTTGTTGATCTGTCAGGAGGATTTTTGCACTCTGCCCAATCGGTTATTTTTACCGGATTGTTTATCTCGTTGGCATTAGAGTCGATTAATGGGCGAGTTCCTGATAATTCGCCGAAGTCGATGGGAATGCCGCTCCGTGATGACGATCGGTCTCCTCGCAGTTATCGTGCGGGGTTTGAGGACAATTTTTCTTCCATGGACGATCGTAATTCTGGTCGTCAAATGGGCGGTGGCTCCCGGCGCGGGCGGGATGAGTTTGATTCGCGCCCGTCTGGTCGAATGGAGTCGGGCAGGTCAGACTCGGGCCGTGGTGATTCTGGACGGGCAGATGCGGGGCGATCGGATCGCGATCGGTTTCTAGAGGATCGTCCGCGTCGTCGATCGTCGTCCCGTGATGATGAACCGATGTCGCCCGATTCTGGCCGTGGTGGCGGTCGGCGCGATCGTGATGAATTTGGTGATGATGTTGGGCCTCGTAGCATTCCAGAGCGAACTAGTGCATCTGATATGGATCGTTCTAATGTGGGTCGTAGTCGTGGGGCTTCTGGGGGAAATACTCCCGATGGGTCTGATGATGTCCCGCGTCCGCGCCGTCGTCCTGATGATGAGCCTCGTCGTGGCCGTCCGCCTTCAGACAGCTCCTCTCAAGCTCCCGCTTCGGATTATTTGGAATTTAGTCCAGTGGAGCCGATTACACCGAAGGAGTATTGGGGTCCGAAGGAGTAGGAAATTGAGAATGGTGAATTGAGAATGCAGAATTGAGAGTTGAGCGGTATGGATTGGATTCGGTTGACTCACATTCGATGTTACGGGTTTACGGGGTTTCTGCCGGAGGAGCAAGTTCTGGGGCAGTGGTTTGAGGTGGATGTGGCGATGCAAGTGGATGTGCGATCGGCAGGGTTGAGCGATCGCATTGGGGAGACACTTGATTATCGTGGGGTGATCCAGCGGATTCAGGCTTGTGTTAAAAATTCTCGGTTTGCACTAGTCGAACGGTTGGCTCAGGCAATCGCGGATTCGGTCTTAGAAGAAAAGATGGTTCAGGAAGTTCAGGTGCAGCTTCATAAGCTCCATGCTCCGATTCCTGACTTTAATGGGACGATTACGATCGATATTACCCGGCGGAGACTCTCACTCTAGCCCTCGATTAAAGCATCGGACTGTTCCAGACTGTATTGAAGACGTGACTAATGATGTGGAACGGATTTTTTCTTGGCTCACTTAAGCCTCAAGAAGCCATCACGCTTTTAGATATTTTCTCAATAGATGATGGCTTCTTTATTTTATTTGCCGACAATTAAGTTCCCCTGGGGGAAACTAAACTTGGACCAAGCCGCTAGAGGTTGAGGTTTGGTCCAAGTTTGACAGGGATTGTATGAGAGCTAGACATGCAGCTATTTAGGCCAAGTAAAGTAAAATTTTGTTCCTTGGCCAACCTGCGACTCCAACCAAATCGCCCCGCCTTCGGTTTCCACAATTTTTCTGACAATTGCGAGACCAATACCCGTACTGTCTTTCTTATTTTTAGGGGATGCGGTCTGGAAAATAGTGAAAATATTATCCTGATATTCCCGAGCAATCCCTGGCCCATCATCAGCGATGGCAAATTCATAGAAATTACCGCGATCGGTGGCGCTAATGTGAACCGAACCATCGACCCGATCGTGATGTTTAATTGCATTGCCAATTAGGTTAGAAAACACCTGCGATAACAATAAGCGTTTCGTATAAACGATCGGTAGATTGGGGTCAAAGGTAACGCTAAAGGTGGGCAGGGGCATACTCGTAGCAATTACTTCAAGCAGAAGTTCTCCCACGGAAACTAAATTTGTGGTGGTTCCGGTGCTGCCCACGCGAGCATAGTCGAGCAATCCAGTGATCAGACTTTCCATCCGATAGACCTGACTCCGCAACAGGGTCATTTGCTCTTGGATATTCGCTGGAAGTGTGCCTTCAAGGTCTTCTTCAATCCATTTTGAAAGGTTAGCGATCGCCCGGAGCGGAGCCTTCAAATCATGGGAAACAATGTGAGCATATTGATCTAACTCTTGGTTGCGTTGGGTGACTACTTCTGTGGTTTCCATCAACTGCGTATTGATTTGGCTTAATTCATCAGCGTACGTTTGCAGGATAACGTCTGCCTGCTTACGCACCGTGATGTCTTGCGCAGTCCCGATCATCCGAATTGGTTGATCCTGATCATCATAAAATGTCCGGGCTTGGGCCAGAATCCAATGGGTACTCTGATCGCTCCAGACCGTCCGATATTCGCTCGCATACTCTGTTTTCTGGTTAATTGCCCGCTGGACAGCAGCATGGGTACGATCGCAGTCATCAGGATGAATGGCTGCTAAAAAGCGCTCGTAGGTTATTTCAGTGTCGGCATCAAGGCCAAATAATCGCTTGCAGCCTGCTGTCCAGACTAAGCGATCGTCAGTTAAATTCCAGAACCACATGCCCAGATCAACGGCTTCAGTCGCCAGACGCAATTGTTCTTCACTTAGATCTAGCGATGCTTCCATCTCTTTGCGATCGGTGATGTCTTGTACTGTGCCCATCATGCGGTACGGCTCCCCTTCATTGTTAAAGTACCATCGGCCAAAACTCGCCACCCAACGCAAAGTACCATCGGCCCAAATCACTCTGTATTCTTCTAAGAAGTCGGTCTGTGTTTGTCTGGCCATCTGGATCGCTGCTTCGACTCTGGGCAAATCGTCAGGGTGAACCCTCCGGCTCCAGTCTTCATAGCGGCGGTTAGGTGTCCCAGGTTGATAGCCCCACAAAATTTCATAATAGGAACTCCAAGTAATTTCTCCGGTGGTTAAATCCCAGTACCACGATGCCATTTTGGCGGAATCCAATGCCAATGTCATCCGTTCCACGTAATCTTTGATTTGACCCATCGAGTCTTTCAGTGACGCTTCTGCCCGTTTGCGATCGGTGATGTCAATCCCGGAAGGTAGGAGAAACTCAACTCGCCCAGCCGCATCAAACAGAGGTGCTAAGGCAAAATCAATGGTGATGAAGTGATCGGCAGCTAAGCGTACTAATACGTCATAACGCACAGTTACGCCAGCGGCGGCTTGGTGAATCGCCGTCCACAGTTGTGCTTGAATCGCGGCATCGTAAGACCACCAATAGGTATCAGGGACTTGCACACCAAGGACATCTTCTGGTGTCAGCCTAGCGGCTTCTAAAGCAGTGCGGTTGGCTTCAATCAGCGTCCCGTCGGGAGTCATAATACCGACAAAACTAAACAAGCCGTCGAGAATGCGCCGAATTTGGGCTTCACTCTGGCGATCGGCCTGCGATCGGGCTGTTTCAATTGCGCTTTGCACGGCTGACTGCAACCGCTCTGGTGTTACGGGCTTGACTAGATAATCTTCTGCCCCCAGTTTAATGGCACGCACAGCAACGCTAGCATCAACCGTGGCCGTGATCATGACAACGCTGGGGCGACCCACAAGACCCCGATCGGACAACGCTTCTAGAAAGGTCAGCCCATTGATGTTACCGAAAGACTCGCCCAATAAGACCACATCAATGGCACTGGTTCGACATAACTCCACTCCTTCTGCGATCGATGTTGCCGCCAACCACTGGTAATTGCAGCTTGAATTAGCTTGCAGGTCACATTGATATTGCTCTCGGACTGCCGAGGACTGGTCAACAATCAAAAGGGAGTAGGTGGGGAGAGTCATAGATCCTTTTTCATGTAACAAAAGAGGAGGTAATGGTTATTTGAGAATTTTATTTCTAAAAATTTATTTTCTTTAATGTCCGATCGCTACCTCAACAACCATACCATCCACCACACGAATCACCCGATTAGTCAGTGCTGCCACCGTTGCATCATGGGTGACAATTACAATGGTCGTGCCCTGTTTATTTAGTTCCGTTAATAAATCCATAATCTCATGGGATGTTGTGGAATCTAGTGCCCCTGTCGGTTCATCAGCTAATACCAAAGCGGGGTGATTAACTAAGGCACGGGCGATCGCGACCCGCTGTTGTTGACCACCTGACAGTTTACCGGGACGACTTTTGAGCCGATCGGCTAATCCAACTTTAGTAAGTGCTTCCGTGGCGGATTTGATGCGTTCCGATCGGGGCACCGCCGCATAAATCATGGGTAATATTACATTTTTTAGGGCTGACAATCGCGGCAATAAATTAAATTGTTGAAATACAAAGCCAATATATTAGACATTATCGGAAATTGAGCTTATCAATTACATTTGGCATACTAGGATTTGGATTAGATAAGCTTTGACATCATGAAAATGAGCTACAGCAATCTGGAAGGAAAACCCAAGACTCTACAAAGTCTGACAGGTCTGAATCCGGAGGAGTTCTCGATTTTATTGAAGAGTTTTGAGTTGGCCTGGAAGGAGTTTCTGGCATCTAGTGTGGATGATCCAAAACGACAACGAGCTTATGGTGCGTTCCGATCGGGCCATCCGATCGTTATGTAATCTTTTAAAATATTTTGGTATAATAAGCAAGATATTTTTCTCGGTAATTGCTCAACTCACGGAGAATAAGGATTTGAGTGGGTCTAACGCAATAAGAATTGAATCTAAAGCGGATAAACCTTGCCGTTTCC
>JAJAYH010000360.1 GCA_026786325.1 Alkalinema sp. CAN_BIN05
CGGGAGTTGCCGAAACAAAGATACATTGTTTGACCTTACTCCAAAATTCATCGGCTTTCAGTGGTCGATTATCTGCGGCGCTGGGCAATCGAAACCCGTGATCAATTAATACTTTCTTTCGGGCTTGATCCCCATTGTACATCCCACGAATTTGGGGAATGGTAACGTGGGATTCGTCAATCACTAGTAGCCATTCTTCAGATGGGAAGTAGTCTACTAAGCATTCCGGCGATTCCCCGGCTCCACGTCCAGCCAAATGTCGTGAATAATTTTCAACGCCCTGACAAAATCCCACTTCCCGCAGAAGTTCCAAATCATATCGCGTCCGCTGTTCTAAGCGTTGTGCCTCGACGAGTTTCCCTTGACTTTCCATAACTTCAAGTGAATCTTTCAATTCAGCTTCGATCGCATTACAAGCTTCTTCTAATCGGTCTTCTGGGGTGACGAAGTGACGGGCTGGATAGATGTTAATTGATTCCAACGTTTTTAATGTTGAACCTGTGACCGGATCAACATATTTAATCGCATCAATTTGGTCACCAAAGAATTCAATCCGAATGATCCGGTCTTCATAAGCCGGACCAATTTCCAATACATCGCCCTTCACCCGAAACCGTCCGCGCCCAAGGTCCAAATCATTGCGAGTATATTGAATTGAAGCTAAATCGCGTAGAACTTGCCGTTGATTGATTTCTTCGCCGACTCGGAATGGAATTGCAGCTTTGAGATATTCGGTCGGGATTCCCAGACCATAAATACAGCTAATAGAAGCTACTACAATCACATCACGCCGCTCAAATAACGATCGGGTAGCGGAGTGACGCAGCATATCAATTTCTTCGTTGATGGAGGCTGTTTTTTCAATAAAGGTGTCGCTGACGGCAATGTAGGCTTCGGGTTGGTAGTAGTCGTAGTAACTGATGAAGTATTCGACGGCATTATCTGGAAAAAATTCGCGCAACTCGTTACACAATTGGGCTGCTAGGGTTTTGTTGTGGGCGAGGATTAGGGTTGGTTTTTTGACTTTATCGATAACACGGGCAATAGAGTGGGTTTTCCCAGTTCCAGTTGCGCCCAGCAGGGTTTGATACTGCACGCCATTTTCAATCGATTTAATCATGGCCGCGATCGCAGTCGGCTGATCCCCGTTGGGTTCATAGGGCGCTTGGATGGAAAATTCTGGCATGATGTTGGGGCGTGGGGGCGATGGCGGTCCATTCCTGATCATGCAACAAATTTTCAAAGACTGCAACTGCAAGATAGAGCGTTTTGCTGCTTACTTTGCCGCTCATATTGTAAGGGTATGGTTCCAAATTTCTTCTAAGATAGATCCATAGCGATCGCGCTTTAAACCCCAAAAACAACTCTCGCCGACTCATCATGGAAACCCGCGCCGCTGAAGTTCGATCGCTCTTCGATCGTATTGCCCCCGTTTACGACGAACTCAACAACACCCTTAGTTTTGGCCAGCACCAAATTTGGAAGCTGATGGCCGTCAAATGGGCAGAGCCTAAGCTGGGCGATCGTGCGCTTGATATTTGCTGTGGGAGCGGGGATGTTGCGGCATTGCTGAGCGATCGGGTTGGGGCTGACGGCACGGTAATTGGGTTGGACTTTGCAGAAGAAATGCTGGACTTTGCAGGGCAGCGAAATGTTGAGAAAAAAAATATTCAATGGGTTCCTGGAGATGCGCTAGAGTTGCCGCTGCCGGATGCTCATATTGATTGCATGACGATGAGTTATGGACTGCGCAATGTGGTTGATATTCCTAAAGCCTTTGAAGAAATGTATCGCGTACTAAAACCAGGAAAAAAAGCCGCCATTCTTGACATGCATCGCCCAAGGAATCCCGTCATTCGTCGATTTCAACAATGGTATCTCGACAATCAAGTCGTTCCTGCGGCGGCAAAATTAGGATTTGTCGATGAGTATGCCTACATTGCACCTAGTCTCGATCGGTTTCCGACTGGACCCGAACAAGTAAAAATAGCCATCGCCGCAGGTTTTACAAAAGCAGTTCATTATCCGATCGCAGGCGGTACTATGGGAGTGCTGGTTTTAACAAAATAAGCCCGCAAATCAATTGCAATCCATTCAACTGCACTCACTTAACTGCATTATGGTTTAGCTGTGGAAACCTCCCAGATTTGGTCACTCGCAACACCGCCCATTGTCGGGGGCATCATTGGATATTTTACCAATGACATCGCTATTCGCATGTTATTTCGGCCCTATCGAGCAAAATTTATTGGTAACTATCAAATCCCCTTCACTCCCGGCGTTATTCCCCGCAATCAAAAAAAACTTGCTCAACGAATTGCTGACAGCATCATGGGATCATTGCTAACCCCTGATGAAATCCAAGGTATTGCACGAAGAGTATTACAAGTCGATCGGGTCAAAGCGGCTATTCTTTGGATGTTGCAACTTTCATTAGAACAAATAAAAACTGGGCGGGCTGAGAATACAACAAAAGTATTAGCTAATATCCTACAAGATTTATTTGGGGAGTCATTACCCAAATTATTACAAACTTTAGCAAAGCGTGATGACTTTTTAGAAGAACAAATCAATCAAATTTTCGATCGAGTTCTACTTGAATTTCAATTGAATGTAGAGCAATCCGAAAAATTATCCATATGGCTACTAGAAAGTATTCTATCGCCCGAAAACCTGCGTCTTGCATTAGTCGATTTCCTTACCGATCGCAATATAAAAATCATTGACGATCGCTTTCGCGAAAAAACTAGCGGGACGTATTGGGTCGTGGCGAATATATTTGGATTAAAAAATGCTTTAGTCGGACTACGAACTTTTTGCTTAGATGAACAAGAGACCGCCAATAGAACCATTGCTGAATTGATCATTTCGTTACGAGTCCGTCAACGCCTTCAAGAATTGTTCCAGAACTTATCATTGCAAAATTTCCCCGTCTTAACCATCCGCCAACTGCGAGCAACTATGGGCGAGAGTGTCCGCCGTTACCTACGGGAAAAAGGAGTAGAACTTTTACAAGAATTAAGTTCATCGGTTAAATGGGATCGAGCGGCTTCGGTCATCCTCGGTCGATTGAAAAGTTTAGAGACCGTAAGTGAATCATTAGATGTTGTGAGTTATGAATTGGCGGTTGTCCTCGATCGGTACTTAGAACGAGATTTAGAAGCCATTGTGATGGAAGTAATTCCCATTTTACAAATTGACCAAGTGATTATCGATCGGGTTGTTGCGACACCTCCCGAAGAAATGGAGGCAGGCATTAATGAACTGATTCAAACCGAACTGCAAGCCATTGTTAATCTCGGCGGAGTCTTAGGAGTCGTCATTGGTGCATTACAGGCATTGTCAATTTTCTGGCAACAATGAAAAGGATTATCTGTTTAAAATATGTCTCGAAAATTGTTAGACTATATTCTTAGTGATTGACATCTTCTAGTGATTGGTACCATGGTAGTTTCTTCAGTAGTAAACACTTCTCCTCCATTAAATTGGTCAGATCTTGAAGCACTGACTCACGACTTTCAGACCGATCGGATCAATGGTCCAACCAACGCCCAAGCGACCTTACGATTGTTTGGACAGCCTGAATCAGAAGTACGTGTCACATTATTTCGAGACAATCATGCTTGGTGTCCTTACTGTCAAAAAATCTGGCTCTGGCTTGAAGAAAAGAAAATTCCCTATCGCATTCAAAAAGTAACAATGTTTTGTTATGGTGAAAAGGAGAATTGGTATAAGCGAAAAGTGCCATCAGGAATGCTTCCGGCCCTCGAACTGGATGGCAAAATTATTACCGAAAGTGATGATATTTTAATTGCATTAGAGCAAGTCTTTGGTCCCCTCAATTTGGGAATGACTAATTCGGCTGTATTATCAATGCGGCGATTAGAACGATTGTTATTTCGGGCTTGGTGTGGATGGTTATGTCAGCCTGCCCGATCGGCCCGTGATGAAGCGCGAAATCGAGAGATGTTTATTAAAATTGTAGACCAAGTTGAAACTGCGATCGGGCAAACTCCTGGCCCTTATTTTCTATCCGAATTTGGCACCGCAGATGTAATCTTTACGCCCTACGTCGAGCGGATGAATGCCAGTCTTTACTATTACAAAGGTTATTCCCTGAGACAGAATCCCCGATTCAGCGATTGGTTTGATGCAATGGAAACCCGCAGCACCTATCGCGGGACTCAGAGCGACTTTCATACCCATGCCCACGATCTTCCGCCGCAAATGGGTGGATGTTGGGAAAATGGCGAACCCCAAATGCTGGAAAATAAGTTACGGGTCGATCGTGGTCCCTGGCAAGGTCTTCCCGATGTCACCTATCCCGAACCTGAATCCTCACGGAGAGAAGCGCTCGATCGGGTCATCAAACATCGCCGCAACATCATTCGAGTCAATCCTGTATACGATGAATTATTTGATCAAGCCTTGCGCTGTGCCTTAACTCATTTGATGACAGGAACGATTTGTCAGCCGCAGTCGGGTGCGGAAGTCGGATTACGGTATTTACGCGATCGGATAAACGTCCCCCGCGATATGTCAATTCATGCCGCCAAACGTCTCAGAGAATCCCTAGAACAAACAGCAGCACTGCTCAGCGATCGTCAATCAACCCCTATTCCTATTCGCGATCGGCGCGATCAGAATCCAATTGAATTTGCAAATTAATGGTTAACGTTAAATCAACCGATCGTCA
>JAJAYH010000361.1 GCA_026786325.1 Alkalinema sp. CAN_BIN05
ATGCCTATTCGTAATTGGAAGGGCGCATTAAATCGCTTCGCAATTGAATTTGAAGGGAGGTTTCCTATGTAAGAAATAATGATTTGACACAAACTACTTTACAAACCCCACAGAACTGACGATCGACCAAGTTAAAGAACTCCGCGATCGTCTTTAAATTCAGCTTGTTCGATTCATTGCTAGATTTCAAAACCATCCCTAATAACAAGTAAAGCCATCTCGTTTAACAGGATAGTTTTTTCCTTTCCGGGTTTCACCCAACAGCGTAGACATAATCACACAACGTTGCTCGCTATATCCTTGAGCAATCAGTGTCACTCGCCCCAATTGCCCTGTCACCGTCCCGTCATCGTCCAACACTACAAACCACTGCTGTTTATCTTTGATTTTGCGAAACGTCGTTTGATTGAGATTGGTATCGGGATTGGTATCGATCGAAATATTTTGAGAACAACTCTTCCATTCCACGGGCACTATTAGATCAGTTGCAACGTCCTTATGTGGATTAGTCGTAATTCCCCAACGGACAATATCTCCGTACTGCTCAATCACGAAACGATAGGGGCGACGTTGCATTTTTGCTAGATGTTGGCCTAGCTTAATGGAGCCTTGAATTTGATCTTGGGCTGTATTGAGTTGTCGAATTGCATAAAAACGATTCCAACTGGGAGCAGCGATCGCACTCAAAATACCGATCATGGACAAGATAATCATCAATTCCAACAATGTAAATCCAGCGGCTCGGTTTCCAGCTTTCAGAAAACGTTTTTTGATAGATTCAAATTTCATAGGCGGGAAAACTTAAAATTAGTTTCTACATTTCTAAGTGTTCCCAGGGAAAGCGACGATCGCTCAATTAACGTCCACGACATTCACTAGCATCGATCGAATTTCCCTCACGTAATCCACCTAGGAGCGTTTGCACAATGAGGCAACGGGGCTGAGCATTTTGATTTGCTGTTCCGAATAATTTAAATCCGACAATAAAAAGTGCATCATTACTACCACCTTCCACTGCCACTAGAACATCAGACAAGTTGCGATTCACAACACCGTTGCCATCAAAGACTAACCGTACATAATTTGGATTTTTACCAATATAATTAGCACCTGTTTGCGCCTTAGTCACATCCGTATAAACAACTGAACCGGGCTTCAAGTCTCCACCGCCTAGGGTTTGCCAATTCAATGTCGTTACGTCTAGAGCGCACTCAGTTGGCGCAGAAGTAACGCCAGCCGTCCCGCATCGGGCAACAGAAAGACGAGGTGGGTCACTCTGTTCATCAAAAACGACGGCACGCGAGGTTTGAGTTGTCTTAGCTTGAGTTTGAGCTAAACGAATGGCATCGGCGGCTTGTGAACGCACAGTACCAATGCGGCGGTTGTTTACGAAGGCTAGCCAACCGGGGGCAGCGATCGCAGATAAAACCCCAATCATAATGACAACAACCAAAAGTTCAATTAACGTAAAACCATCGTTAGACTGGCGCGATCGAAAATATTTCATCATCTCTAAAACCTCGCTATTGCAATTAGATTTAAGTTAGCTGCCCGATCGTTGCTTACTATAAACTCCTCGACCAACCACATTAGACTCCATCTGAAATGGAACCTCACCCGTCGCATAAGGGAGTCCACCGCGACCTGCTGCATTTCCCTTAATCACAACACGTACTTCAGGATTTTCATTAATCGAAGCTCTACGAACACAGGCATAAAACTCAGGTCTGAATTTTCCGAAGTTAGCGACTTCAAAGTTATTGGGACAGTAACCACTATTTTGAGTTGGAGTTGAGGTAAGAACAAGAGGAGCCGTCGGTTTACCACCAGTCAGCTCAAAATCCACAAAATCAGTCAAAACAACACTTTCAGCAGTGGCCGCTGCTGGCGACCCAGCGGCTGGAATGGTTCCACTTGCAGCAGAGATCTGTAGATTATTTACGGTATTATTTACGTCTTTTCCAAAAGGCCAAGATAGTGGTCTCTGGTCATCAGGGGCGACAGGCGCAACCCACCCAGGTTTTCTAGTATTCCCTGTAAAACTTTCTGAAAAATGAGGAAGTGTATACCGCTTAATCCTTGCTCGGCCTTTCCATGTGTTGCTAGGATTTTCTGTACTCAATGAATACACAACCAAGGTAAACATACGCTGAGAAATACAAGGGATTCGATCGATCGGGTTATTCGCTTTTCCTGTGCTGTCAAGAATTAATTTGCCAATTTCAGCCTTATTATCTATGCAGTATTTTGTGACACTCTCTGGCAAAGGTTCCGGCTTCCAAAATGCTAAGACAGGGAAATTTTTATCGGCGGTTAGATAAGCAGGTAGATAAGCTAGCAAACCAGTGCATTGACCATTTGCACCACGAGTGGGGGCAGCATTAGCATCTAAGCAACTTACAACAGACGTACCCTCTACTTCTGTCCCGTAAACATAAAATGCTTCTCGGAGATCACGGGTGATGTAGTCCATCGCCAATTGCATGTCGCGCTGGGTGTCACTACGAACTGAATCTTTTTGGTTGATACCCAGAACTTCTACAACAAGGTAAAGTAACGCACTAAAAATTAAGCCGCTAATCAGCATTGCAACCAACAACTCGATTAGAGTGAAGCCTCGCCGATCGGTCCGCTTAGGCAACAGCCGCAACAACATCCGAAAATGTTTATCTGGTCTTGACAATCCGCTTTTCATGTCATTGCCTCTATAAAAACACCTGAACCAACAATCCTGCCCCTAGCCACACCCTCTATTCGCAAGCTGTGCCGCCAGATCTGCAGAGCGCACGGTAACTATTGAGGGACGTAGATGAATCACTTTTCGCAACGGTTGTATACAGCACTGCAAGCGGACGGGTTCCAGCTTGCCCCGTACCTGTTGTACCCGTCAGACTGGCTTTTTCTTTCTCAAATACTGTGGCTTTAGTTGCAAGGGCAGAATACACGCGAACCCCGACAGAAAATGCCACTGGCAGTCTCTGATCAGCAGATAAGGTTGATGCTGAGCAGAGTCCATCGGTGCAAATCCCTTCATTTCTAAAAACCTGAACTAAGAAGTCGGGTTTATCACAATCAGTTGTCGTCATGACAGGCAAATACTGACCAATACCGGGATATTGCTGAGCTGCGGGTTGAAGGTTTGCAACGCTCTTAGGACATGGCGTGATTCCCTGCATTGAGGTCCATTGAGCCGAAGGAGCCGGAGCAGCGGGATTAGGACGTTTACCAGCAGTAGCACTAGTATCGATCGCAGGCAATTCAAGGGC
>JAJAYH010000362.1 GCA_026786325.1 Alkalinema sp. CAN_BIN05
CCAATAAAATACACTTCTATAAATTATACTAAAAATTTTTAAAAAATAAATTTTATTTTAATAAAAAAACTACATACCCAATAAAAATTCCTCTTTTTAACATTAAAAAAAATAAAAAAACCACGACTCTATAGATACTATCCAGTTATTTGGAGCATTTAATACAAAAAAGAACCAAGCCGAAGCCTGATTCTTTTTCGAGGATACTTCCTACTGATGAGGGCGAGCGAGGGGACTTGAACCCCCGGATGGCGGCACCACAAGCCGCTGCCTTAACCACTTGGCGACGCCCGCCACGGCACTTGTATTAATATAGCGTAATGGCTGTGATTTGGGAATGCCCCGTCGAAGTTTTTTACTGATACTGTATACGAGGACAGATTGTAACGATCGCTCACTTAGCCGTTGGCCGCGAGAATGGATTATGAGAGGATATCTCTGGGGACTGGGGTTAACGATCGGGGTAGGGCTACTGGGCGCATTGATGGTTTCGACGAACCCTGGCCCGGACGAGTTTGAGGCTTATGCGTTGGAGCAGATGAAGACCCAACTATGTAAGCAGGTTCCGGCAGGATTTGGGAAAGAATGTCCTAGATTCTTAGAGCAGAATAAGGTGTCGGTTAAGGAGATGATTCGTGAAAATACCCAACGTCGTGATTATTATTTCTTCAGCCGCTATCAAACTAGTCTATCGCTGCGATCGGTGTTGCCCCAAGAAATAATGCCATTTTTGTCTTTGATGCCGATTCCTACGGGGTACGACTTGGAAACCGTTGGTATATTTAGTAACTTTTATATTTATCAGGCTCAGTCGAAGCAGCCTTAGCTAATCTGCATTTATCTCCCGCATTCACCTCCTGCATTCACCTCCCGGATTTACTTATGGACTTCTCCAACATGAATTCTGTCCTGTCTAAAGATCTAGTTCAACAGGATTGGTCTGGACTGTTACGGCAGATTGTAGCGGGGGAATCGCTTCAGGTCGAGCAGGCTAGTTTGCTCATGCAAGGTTGGTTGGCAGAGGCGATCGATCCATTATTGTCTGGGGCGATTTTGGTGGCGTTGAATGGGAAGGGGTTTTCAGGCGTGGAGTTGGCAGGTATGGCGAGGGTGCTGAAGTCGCTATCATCCGAGACTTCTTCCGGGACTTCTGTAGTTCACAATGTTCCGGTGGTGGACACCTGTGGCACAGGGGGTGATGGTGCCGATACATTTAATATTTCAACAGCGGTAGCTTTTGTGGTGTCGGCGGCGGGGGTGAAGGTTGCCAAACATGGTGGCCGATCGTCGTCGAGTCGAGTGGGTTCGGCAGATGTACTTGAAGCTTTAGGGGTGAATTTTGCGGCGGCTCCATCTCGAATTCGATCGGCCCTTCAAGATGTTGGGGTGACATTTTTGTTTGCGCCCGGTTGGCATCCAGCGATGAAGGCAGTGGCGGGGATGCGAAAGGCGCTAAAGATTCGGACTGTTTTTAATTTGTTGGGTCCGCTGGTGAATCCGATGAATCCGACGGGGCAAGTAATTGGGGTTTCGGATCCGAGGTTGTTGCAGCCGATCGCCGAAGCATTGGGATTGCTTGGGGTCGATCGCGCTGTCGTGGTGTATGGACGAGAAGGGTTAGATGAGGCTTGCTTGGGAGATCTGAATGATTTTGCGATTTTACGATCGGGCCAAGTTACGCTGGAAACCCATGATCCTCGCGGTGCTGGATTGGCGCTTTCAACAATTGCAGAGCTAAAGGGCGGGGATGTGGAAGAAAATAAGACGATTTTACGATCGGTGCTTCAGGGAAAAGGCACAACTGCCCAAATGAATGCGGTCGCGTTGAATGCGGCTTTGGTGTTGACGGTGGGCGATCGGGTGACAGAGGTGGCAGAAGGGATTGAATTGGCCCGATCGGTTTTGCGAAGCGGTGCGGGTTGGGAAAAGCTTGAGGCACTAGTTGATTATTTGAATGTTTGAGAACTAGCGGGCAAGAATAATAGGGGCGATCGGTTATTGTTTAGGGAATTTGCATTTGACTTCGATTTCAAAGTTGCCTTCACTGGTGGCTTCGACGAGAAATGGGACTCGCACCGCTCACGGTCCTTCCAAAATCCCGACCAAAACATTCATAACCTGAGTCAAATCATCCGGGATTCGATAGAGCGCAATATCCTGAGTAATGGTCTTATTCACCGCATCCAAATATCCAAACCGCCAAGCATCCCCGATCGTCACTGCCCCATAGATACTTTCTAACTCTTGTAACTGAGCCAACGCAATCAACTCCGCCGCCAATTGCGTAAACCCACGAGTCAAATCATCCTTCTTCGCCTCAATCACCACCATACTCTGAGTCGATCGCACCAAATAATCCAGAGTCCCTTTCAGCCAATTGTTAACATTCAACGGGTACTCAATTCGGAGCTGAGCCTGACAATGACTCGCAACTTCCAATAAAATCGGGGCCACTAAAGTCTCACGTCTAGCCATTTCACTTGTCAGTGTCACCACCATCAACGATCGCTCCAACCGCGC
>JAJAYH010000363.1 GCA_026786325.1 Alkalinema sp. CAN_BIN05
ATGCGATCGAGTTAGGAATTGAGAATTGGACGATTGGGATTCTAAAAGGGGGAGGGACGATCGGTGAAGCATGAAATTAGCTACGACTTGTTAACCACCGATCGAAAGACTTCTGGCTTTCCTGGCTGCGACGACCAGACAATAAACCCTCCACTTCAATATGTTCATCCAAATCACTCCATTCAATTCCATACCCGTCTCCCAATAAAATCCAATTCGATCGTTCTTCAACAGAACCATAAAGCAATCTCGGATACCAACTCAACCGAACACTAAACTGTCGTCCAACAACAAGAGCGATCGTCCCGAGTGATTTTGTTGATGCAGAATTAGACCAGTCGGCTGTTTTGGTAACGGCTGGATTTTTGGTGGTTGAGGTTATTAGTGAAAGTACCGCGACGGCTGATTATCGGGAGAAAGTTGCAGAATATCAAGCGATCGGCATTCCTGAATATTGGATCCTGACCCGTTTGCGGCGGCCAAGTATGTCGGTTTTCCCAAACGCCCTACGGTTAGTGTTTACCGATCGGTGAATGGAAACTATCAGGTCATACGATACCAAGGCAATGATGTAATCGTCTCTCCCACCTTCCCAGAGCTTAATTTGACGGTATCAAAAGTTTTGAATGCAGGAAGATAAAATTCGTTTAGGACTTACTTTCAAGATGCTGACAAGAAATTCCACTTTACCGGAATTCTATTCTTTCCAACAGGTTATTCTTTCCTTAACCTATCCTTTAGGATAGTCAGGTAAGTTTGTTTGTAATATTCGATACCGAAAATATTCTATGACTCTATCTTCTCGCTTGTTTCAATCCTTGACTTCCCCTAAAGGATTGCTCTCCATACTTCCTGTTGGCATCGCGTTGGGCTTGGCGGCTTGTTCTCCCCAAACTCCAACGGCGGCGCCCGGTGCAGCGAAACCTGACGCTACTGCAACAACAGCGTCAGTTCCAGCCGGTGGTCCCACTGTTGCTCTTTCGGGTGCTGGTGCGACAGCTCCTAACCCGCTGTATCAAGCTTGGTTTGCGGCTTACAACAAAAAAAATCCTAACGTTCAAATCAGCTATCAATCCGTCGGTAGTGGTGCGGGAGTGAAGCAGTTCTTGGCTCAAACCGTAGACTTCGGTGCAACGGACTCGGCCCTGAAGCCTGAAGAACGTGAAAAATATCCAGCCGCAGCGGGCAAGCCCATTCAAGTGCCATCGACGGGCTTGTTTGTGGTGTTTGCCTATAATCTTGATGGCGTGAAAGACCTTAAGCTGTCCCGCGAAGTGTATTGCGGCATCGTTGATGGTTCCATTAAGAAATGGAATGACCCAAAAATAAAGAAAGACAATGCTGGCGTAACGCTACCTGACACGGATGTCACATTTGTCCACCGATCGGACGGAAGTGGCACCACGTCAATTTTTACCAAACACCTTGTTAAGGCTTGTCCCAACTGGAAAGCAGGCTCTGATAAGTCTGTGGAATGGCCAACTGGAACGGGTGCCAAAGGAAGTGAAGGCGTGACGGCCTCCCTCCAACAAACTAAGGGCGCAATCGGTTACACCGAGTATTCCAACGCCAAGAGCGGAAACTTGACTATGGCGGCATTGCAAAACAAAGCTGGTGACTTTATTGTTCCGACTCCCGATAGCGCAGCTAAAGCATTGTCCGGCGTGACGATTCCCGAAGACTTCGCGCTCTCCGTTCCTGATCCTGAAGGGAAAGGAGCTTATCCTATTGTCAGCTTGACCTGGTTGTTGTTCTACGGCACTCCGAAAGACGCGGCGAAAGGCGATGCGTTGAAGAGTTTCACTAAGTGGGCTTTATCGGCTGAAGGCAAATCCTTCGCAACTGACTTGGGCTATATTCCATTGCCTGAAGACGTTGTCACTAAGGTTACAGCCGCATTAGACGCTAAATAATTAGTCAGGCATCTCTCGGGTCCAAGACTATACATAGGCAGTATATAGGTCATTAGAAAATCGATGGATTCGATGAATTGAAATTTATATTCCTCCGATCCATCGATTTCTGTTATTATCTTGCGTAATTTATCTTGCATAGTTCATTGCATTTGCTCTATATTGTGGTATTTTTTGCGGTATTTTGTATCTACTTTTAATGCTTTAGTTAATCTGTGACTGTAAATCTCTCCGAGAAATCCATCTATGGTTGTTTCGCCAAATCAAAAAATTGAACCGATGCAACGTGATCGATCGCCCCTTGCGAGAAATCTGGATACCGCTTTTGTCTGGTTGACGGGCGGGTTTGCTAGTTTGATTGCCATTCTGTTGATTACCATTGCCATTCGGGTCGGAATCGACGCAAGTCCAGCCATGGCAAAATTTGGATTGGGCTTTTTGTTTGAGAGCCGTTGGGATCCAGTCACAGAGGTCTATTCAGCCTTCCCCCAAATTTACGGCACGATCGTCAGCTCATTCCTGGCCCTGCTCCTCGCGGTTCCAGTTGGAATTGGAGTTGCTATTTTTCTCAGTGAAGACTTTATTCCTGAAAAAATTCAGCGTCCTGTTGTTTTCCTAGTGGAACTCCTCGCGGCGATTCCCAGTGTTGTTTATGGACTGTGGGGTATTTTTGTATTGATCCCAGTTCTGCGAGATATGGGAAAAGGTATACATCAATCCTTGGGTTGGCTGCCGTTTTTCTCAACTTCCCCCTCTGGACCGGGAATGTACGTCGCTGGAATCATCCTAGCCATTATGATTTTGCCAATCATCACCGCCATCTCTCGGGATGCTCTAGTTGCTGTCCCACTAGAACTCCGACAAGCCGCCTATGGTTTGGGGGCAACCCGGTGGGAAACTATTTTTAAAATTATTCTACCTGCGGCATTCTCCGGAGTAGTCGGGGGAATTATGCTAGCGCTAGGGCGTGCCATGGGTGAAACGATGGCGGTGACGATGGTGATTGGAAATGCGAATAAAGCAAGCGTATCTCTATTTGATCAGGGTTCTACTGTCTCGTCGCTTTTGGCCAATCAGTTTGCGGAAGCCAGCGGACTTCAAGTGTCATCGCTGATGTATGCCGCTATTGTTCTATTTGCGTTGACCTTGGTGGTGAATATTCTCGCTCAAGTTGTTGTGCAGCGTGTCAATCGGATCTAGTCCTACCCGAACAATTTTTTATGAATTCAACTCCTTTCCCAACGCCTGAAGATAGTTCTAATCAAGGATTGATCAATCGGCTAAAGCGACAACCTTCCTCGCCGCGTACATTGTTTAATACCGTGATGACGGTCATCGTATTTGTCTGTGCTGCGATCGCCATTGTGCCTTTGGTTGCAGTGTTGTGGTATGTCCTTGAAAAAGGCGGATCCCGTCTGAGCTTAGAGTTGTTTACCCAGCTTCCGCCGCCGCCTAATGCTCTTGGGGGTGGATTTGGGAATGCCTTCATCGGAACCTTAATGACCGTGGGAATCGGCAGCGCGATCGCCATTCCTTGCGGTATCTTGGCAGCTATTTTCCTATCAGAATTCGCTGCCGGAACCCGTCTTGCAAATTGGATTGGCTTCCTAACCAATGTCTTGAGCGGCGTACCGTCTATTGTGGTTGGGGTATTTGCCTACTCCATGGTGGTTCTAACGATGGGTGGCTTTTCTGCGATCGCTGGGGGATTTGCTCTAGCCGTCTTGATGCTGCCCATCATTGTTCGGACTGCGACCGAAAGTCTTGCACTGGTTCCCCAAGAAGCTCGTCAAGCGGCAGTAGGACTGGGTGCGACCCGGTTTCAGACGGTAGCGCGAGTGGTGTTGCCAGCCGCCTTGCCGCCGATTTTAACTGGGGTCATGTTGGCCGTGGCTCGGGCTTCTGGTGAGACGGCTCCCCTGATCTTTACGGCGCTGTTTAATAATTTTTGGCCAAAAGGCGTTTCAGAACCGATCGCAACCCTTTCTGTTTTGGTCTACAACTTCGCCACAACACCCTATAAAAATCAACAAGAATTGGCCGCCGCTGGGTCACTAATTCTTGTGTTGATGGTGACGATCGCGAGTATTGGATCTCGTTTAATTGTGAAGCGAAAGTAGTTTATTTTGATTGCTCAGAATAAACTGTCTATCATTTTAACCTCATTACTGTTTGTTAAGGTCGAGATAGTTCTCTACTATATAGATAGGGAGAACTAACCTGTGACCTGTTGAGAAATCTAGTTCCCGCCGACCACTGTTACAAGTAATTTCACCAGGACACCGTTTATGGTTACTTCATCCCATCCTCAGATTCAGCCCATTCTCAGCAGCAAGGATGCCAACATTTACTATGGTAATTTCTTGGCAGTGCGGGATGTGACGATCGATATTCCTAAAAACTCAATTACCGCCTTTATTGGTCCATCCGGCTGCGGCAAAAGTACGGTTTTGCGATGTTTTAACCGTCTTAACGATTTGATTAAAACCTTCAAAATGCGTGGCAGGATGAACTACCACGGTCAAGATCTCTATTCTCCCGAAATTGATCCCGTCGCAGTTCGTCGTCAAATTGGTATGGTTTTCCAAAAGCCAAATCCATTCCCAAAATCAATTTATGACAACATTGCCTTTGGGCCTCGCCTCGTGAATTACAAGGGCGACATGGATGAGTTGGTGGAACGATCGCTCCGGGGTTCTGCGCTTTGGGATGAAGTCAAGGACAAACTGAATGAAAGCGGCTTGGCTCTTTCCGGTGGTCAGCAGCAGCGCCTTTGCATTGCCCGTGCGATCGCGATGCAGCCTGATGTGATTTTGATGGACGAGCCTTGTTCTGCATTGGATCCAATCTCTACTTTGAAAGTGGAAGATTTGCTTCAAGAACTCAAGGAAAAATACACGATCGTTATCGTCACCCACAACATGCAGCAAGCGTCTCGTGCTTCGGATTACACTGCATTTTTTAATGTGGAGCAGACCGATCGGGGACGCACGGGCCACATTGTTGAATACGATCGGACTGAAGTGATCTTCCAAAATCCTCAACAACAGGCCACCCAATCATACGTCAGCGGTCGATTTGGCTAGAGTATTAGGTATGTGATCGTTGCTTTAATGCAAAAAATAGTTGGGTTAGGAGTCTGATTGTTCGGCTCCTAACCCAACTATTTTTGTCCCTTCACCCGGTTTTTGACATAGCGCTTAAAGAACCCAAACGCCATATCCCAAGCTTCGATCGCGGCTGATTCGTTGTAGGTCGATCGCGCTTCGTTCATAAAGCCATGCTGTGTATTTGGAGTCACGGATAGAATATATCGCTTACGCGCATCCGTCATGGCTTGCGCAATTCTGGCATGTTCCGCGCCGTTGATATATTCATCTTCGGCACTGTAAATAAACATAATCGGAGCCTTAATCTTCGGGACTAACGACAATAACGAAGCCCGACCCGACGGATCTGGAGCAGATGCAATACCGCCGCCGTAGAAGCAGACCGCACTATGGATCCGATCGGCAAACATTGCACTAATTAAAAACGAATAGCGTCCGCCCATGCAAAAGCCGACTATCCCCACAGCATCCGATCGCATCTCCGGTTGCTTCGCCACAAAATCTAAGGTTTGTCCAAATTGCTTGACAACCGTCTCATCTTTGAGGGTCTTTAGCTTAGCGACTGCATCGCCTACTTTGTCATAGCTGTAGGTCGCCCCATCATAAATATCGGGTGCGATCGCCGCATAACCATAGTTTGCATACAAATCGCATACGCCCTTAATTTGGTCATTCAACCCAAAGGCTTCCATGATCACCAACACCGTTGGAAATGGCGCTTTGCCTTCCTTAGGTGTGACAACATAGCCCTTCAGAGAACCCGCGATCGTCACCATTTTGCCCCGTAGAATTGCAGGATCCGACTTAGGCATCATGGGTTTTGGCGAGGCTGGTTTTGGCGAGGCTGTGGGCGAAATAGTTGTCTGTGGGATCTCGAGCTTAAGTTCTGAATCTGCCATCGAAGGACTGGCGGCTTTTGCGATCGCGCCACCCGTCAACAGTCCAGCCCCAAGCAATATATTTCGTCGTTTCATTCCAGCATCTCCTCTCTTCATAATTAAGATTATTGATCATACTCAATGAGCAAGAGGTAGGTTATAGTTAGTAAACGAATGTTACGAAATGTAACCACCTTTAGCACAATTTTAATCTGCTATGTTTAACTCTCCGCTTCCAACGGATCCAGACCTACTAAAAACGCTTTTAGATCCCCTGCTAGAGGATTTTCAGTATTGGTTTGAGCGATCGCACACCTTGCTCGAAAATGAGCATATGGAATTCATGGAGCCTAGAGAGCAGCAGGATCTTCTGAATCGGGTGACAGAAATGCAGAGATCCGTGAGTGCGATGCAGTCGCTAGTAAGTGCAACCAACGGTCAGGCGGGTGTGGACATGAAGGTTTTGATGGATTGGCATCGATTGGTTCATGAATGTTGGGGAGTCAGCATGAAGCATCGCCAATCTAAGGAGCACAATGGTTAAGCTATAAACACCAGAATATTTAAGCTGAACAGTAACAAGCTTAATTGGGACGATACTTTATTAAGTTTTTCGCAAATATTTTTAAAAATCTGCGACACTAGAAACACAAATGTAAGTTAAAAGAGGATGTTAGGTTTCATGTCTATGTGGCTCCAAATACTCTATATGTTGGCATTTGTAGGGATCGCGTTCTTAGCGATCGGCAATCTGATTCGTAGTATTTTGACGTTGGGAGTTGAGTCTACTCGGCCTGTCGTTCCTAAGGGAATGCGATCGCGTGATGGGATGAGACAGTCGCCGCAGCATCCTGAAATGTTGGATGAGAATGGTCGGGTGATTAATGAACCGCTGTTAGTTATGAGATCCATGACGGTGGAAGATGCTCGTGAGCGCTTAGATGCGATTTACCGATCGTCTCCGGGTGGGGAATCTGGTACTCCTGATACAGACAGCAATTGATAGCATTGCGGTAGCTGCAATTCTTTACCGCCGCTCACCGCTATGCCTCAGCCAACTCCCGGCCATCGCTCAGGTTTTTCAATAAAACTTCCGACCATCAAGTTACCGAAGGTTAGTTTTCAAGATTTGAAGCTACCCGAACTAAATCTCTCAGGTGTCAAAATTCCTGGAGCAGACTGGTTTCGGGTGGATGAGGTGAAGCTGCGGGAAATTTTGCAACAGGTCCGATCGGACTTACCGACCACAGAAGCGCTTTTGATTGGCAAACCTCAATCGGGAAAAAGTTCCATCATCCGAGGTTTGACGGGCGTATCTAGCGACATTATTGGCCCTGGTTTTCGGCCACACACTAAACATACGGCGCGCTACGCCTATCCTAATGATGATTTGCCACTGTTGCAATTTGTCGATACAGTCGGATTGGGGGATGGTCAACAGGAGACCGGAATAGTCGCGCAAGAACTTGCGGAAATTTTAAGTCAATCACAGACCGCCCGCTTAATTGTTTGGACGGTCAAAATTACGGATTTTGCGACGGCTTCACTCAAACAAATTGCCCAAGATTTACGATCGCGTTATCCCCAAGTGCCTTGTCTGTTGGCAATTACTTGTTTACATGAATTGTATTGCCAATCGCCCGATCATCCGGAATATCCGCCTACATCTGAGACTATCGATCGAGCTGTTCAACAAATTAAACAAGATTTTGC
>JAJAYH010000364.1 GCA_026786325.1 Alkalinema sp. CAN_BIN05
GCCAAGGTTTCAGTAGCAAATACAACCTTAACTAAGCCCTGTTGGAATAGTTCCTCGACAAAGGCTTTCCAAGCTGGGAGCAAGCCTGCATGGTGCGATGCAATGCCTCGCACGATCGCACTTACTTGACTTTCACGAGCAATTTCGGGGTTACGATCGATGAATGCCTCGACCTGGACTTGAATTTTGTCAGACTCTTCAGGTGTTAGCAATGTCAGGTCTGCAACAGCATCCATAGCCCGATCGCAACCTCGACGACTGAAGATAAAATAAATCGCAGGAAGCATCTGAGCCTGATTAAGCTTTGACACCACAAAAGAAATTGCAGGTGCTTCAGGTCGCTTTTCGCCTCTGGGATTTGAACCGCGTGGCCGTTGTTTACCGCCTTTTGGCTTCAACATTGGACTAATAGCAGTGCCGGAATCATCTAACAGTGGAAAGATCCCCAAAGGATTCACAAAAGAAAATTGGAGCGGTACAGGCCGAAAATCTGAATTAATTAATTCCGTTGGCCCATGAATTTGGTTGATCCAATCAGTAAGCTGATTACTATTTGCCACTGTTGCCGACAGACCAACAAGCTGAATCTCGGGCGGACAGTAAATAATAGATTCTTCCCAAACCGTCCCGCGCTGACGATCGTTCATGTAGTGACATTCATCCAAAATCACCGCTTCCACGCCTAACATTGAGCCACCCGTTTCCCCGATTGCCGTTCCATAGAGCATGTTTCGGAAGATTTCGGTGGTCATAACCACGATCGGTGCATCGCGATTAATTGACGTATCACCTGTTAATAAACCGACTTGATCTTGACCAAACTGATTACGAAAATCCCGGAACTTCTGATTGGATAAGGCTTTCAGTGGAGTGGTATAAAAAACCCGACGGTTCCGCTCGCGTGCCCTATAAATTGCATATTCTCCAACTAATGTCTTCCCGGAACCCGTAGGCGCACAGACAACAACCGATTTGCCCATATCCAGTGCAACGATCGCATCAAGCTGAAAGCTATCTAATTCAAAAGGAAAGACTTCAGACGGGTCGATGCCAAAGATTTCGGGAGAGTTAGTCACAGGGCAAAAATCGAGGGATGACAGTATACACGAGTTCCTCAAGTACTCTAGTGTACGCTCACTTTTGACCCATAACCGATTTGCATGTGATCCAGCAAACTGCTGTAAATTGATCTATAGCCAATCTCGCGGAATCCTGGATCATGCCTCCTGATATTGTCGGAACTGATTTATGGGCGCAGACGCTTGAGAAGTTAAAGCTGAAAATGAGTCCACCAACGTTCGATACTTGGATCGCAAAAACGGTGGTGGAGAGTTTTGACGCGGATTGTCTAATGATTCAGACTCCCCATCCGTTCGCCCAAAAGTGGTTGACACGATATTATTTGCCGACAATTCTTCAGGCTGTTCAGGATGTTGCAGGTCGTCCGATCGGCGTTAAGCTCGTCAACTCAGTTATTAATCAAGATCCAACAACTGAATTTGACGATGCAATATTGCTAAAGCCATCGTCTAAAACAATTGATAATTCTCAAAATGTCAAACCTTCAGTTCAATTGTGGCAACCACCATCAGCTCAGGAATTTCGCCGATCGGAACTAAATTCTCGTTATGTGTTTTCTCGTTTAGTAGTTGGCCCAAATAATCAAATGGCTCATGCAGCATCATTGGCAGTTGCAGAGTCTCCCGGTCAAGAATTCAATCCATTGTTTCTTTGTGGTGGAGTTGGTTTAGGTAAAACTCATCTAATGCAGGCGATCGGCCATTATCGTTTAGAAATCAATCCTGATGCGCGTATTTATTACGTGTCAACTGAACGCTTTACAAATGATCTAGTGACGGCTATTCGTAAAGATAATATGTACGCATTTCGGGAACAGTACCGGGAAGTTGATGTATTGCTAGTCGATGATATTCAGTTTATTGAAGGTAAGGAATACACTCAGGAAGAGTTTTTCCATACTTTTAATACGTTACATGAAACAGGTAAACAAGTTGTTCTGGCTTCCGATCGGCCCCCGAATCAAATTCCTCGATTGCAGGAACGACTATGTTCTAGATTTTCCATGGGTTTAATTGCCGATATTCAACCGCCAGATTTAGAGACGCGGATGGCAATTTTGCATCGTAAAGCAGAGTATGAAAATATTCGTTTACCTCGGACTGTAATTGAATATATTGCTTCAACTTATACATCAAATATTCGTGAGCTGGAAGGCGCATTGACTAGGGCCTTGACCTATACTTCGATCGCAGGTTTACCACTTACTGTTGAAAATATTGTGTCAGTCCTGAATCCGCCTATGGAAAAGATTGATGTGTCACCTAATGTTATTTTCGATGTGATTATTGACCACTTTAATATCCCGTCTGTTGATTTAAAAGGGACATCTAGACGACGTGAGATTAGTATGGCCCGTCAAGTGGGGATGTATTTGATGCGTCATCATACGGGTCTTAGTTTGCCAAAAATTGGGGAAGAATTCGGTGGCAAAGATCATACGACTGTGATGTATAGCTGTGAGAAAATTGAAAAGCTTAAAGCCTCCGATCGGGATTTTGCACAGACGTTACGATTGTTGAACGATCGGGTTCAAGCTACAAATAAAGGCCGTAATCGTTAGATTCGAGTTATTAGTTAAGTTGCGATCCCTCTTGCAAATTGATTTATTCTACTTATGTTTCCGAATCAATAATACGACATTGTTGATTGGTCCTATTAAGTTTGTGATTAAAGGTGTGGAAAAGAGGCGATCGAGATGTGGAAAACTAGGGTTAAATTCTGATTTTTTGTTACACCTAATTATACTGAAGCCTCTCTAGCTTGTGTTTTGGTGGCTTTTCCACAGCCGATCGACTCTTTTCCGTCAAAATGACTATCAAAATCACGTTTTCCACAACCAAGATCGCCCACAATCCCTTACAGTTTAAGCCTGGATTTTGATCCGTTCTACCCCAGTTCAACCTTAAATTCCCCACCTTGCCATGAAACTCGTCTGTACCCAATCCAATCTTAGTAGTCATCTATCGTTAGTGAGCCGTGCGGTTTCGTCTCGCCCGAGCCTCCCGATTTTGGCTAACGTGCTGTTGAATGCAGACGAGGCAACTCAGCGTGTGAGTTTGTCTGCATTTGATTTGAGTTTGGGAATCCAGACTAGTTTCCCTGCACAAGTGACAACAGGTGGCACACTGACAATCCCCGCTAAGCTTTTGGGTGACATTGTGTCGCGGTTGCCGGAAGGTGAGTTGGCGCTAGATGATGGTGCGGACAATCAAGACGAGGGCGGGATTTTGGTGACGCTGAAGTATGCGTCGGGTAAGTATCAAATGCGTGGCCTTGGGGCAGAAGAGTTTCCTGAATTGCCAACTATTGTGGACGGCGATTCGGCGCAGTTGTCGGCAGAAGCGATGATCGAAGGGTTGCGGAGTGCCTTGTTTGCAGCCAGTGGGGATGAGACGAAGCAAGTTCTGACGGGTGTGCATTTGAGCGTCCAAGATGATGGATTGGAGTTTGCGGCGACGGATGGCCATCGGTTGGCGGTGGTGCAGACGGTGGCCCATCCGGATGATGTGTCTGGAGCATTACCGAAATTGGATGTGACGGTTCCGGCCAAGGCGCTGCAAGAGGTGATTAAGATGCTCGATCGGGGCAGTAGCAGTACGGTGGCGGTGAAGTTTGATCCGGGTCAAATTGTATTTGAATGGGCCGAGCAGCGTTTGACGAGTCGGCTTCTGGAGGCACAGTATCCCAACTATCGTCAATTGATTCCCCGTCAGTTTGCCCATCAGGTAACGATCGATCGTAAGGCGTTGTTGAGTGGGTTGGAACGGATTTCTGTAATAGCAGATCAGCATAATAATATTGTAAAAATGAGTATTATGCCCGAGTCACAAACTATTAGTTTGTCCGTGGATGCGCAAGATGTGGGAAGTGGTCAGGAGACAATAGCGGCGCAGATTACGGGTGAGGGAATGGATGTGGCGTTTAATGTTAAATATTTGATTGAGGGCTTGAAGGTGATTAATACCACTGAAATTCAAATTCAATTGAATACGCCGACAAGTCCTGCAATTTTAACCCCGTTGGGAAGTTTGAAGATGACCTATTTGGTGATGCCTGTGCAGGTCCGATCGTAGGTGATTTTTTTCCATTTGATAGTGGATGATATTTGAACTAAGGGCTGTAGTGTTATTACGATCGGTTATGCTCTAGGTATTCCATTTTGTGAAATATTATGGCCTATAGTCAATTTACACTAGAAAAAATAAAGATTGACTTAGGCTACCAAATTGTAGAAACCTTTGGCACTTTTAAAGACATACCGATCGGTGTCGCCAGTCCTTTTCTAATAGAATTGCTTGGTAAGTTTATGCCATTGGCGCTTTCTATTGATACAGAGAAAGCACGATCGGAGTTTATTGTGGCTCCAATTTTATTTGAATTAAAAAGCCTCTTAAAAAACCGAGTCAGTTTATTTTCAGGACGTGAGTTCAATGTAGATGTGGATTTGGGATTGACGGGATATTGTGATTTTCTGGTCAGCCAGTCGTCTGAGCAATTGTTGATTGAAGCCCCTGTTCTGGCTTTAGTTGAAGCAAAAAATGATAATATTTCGTCAGGACTGGGGCAATGTATGGCAGAAATGGTGGCCGCGCAGATTTTTAATGATCGCAAAGGACATCCCATTGAGTGGATTTATGGCGTAGTGACGACGGGGACCAACTGGAAATTTTTACGACTGCGCGATCGGGCGATCGAAGTCGATTTGAATGAATATTTTTTGAGTGATCTGGGTCAGTTGCTAGGAATTCTACAGTACTGTGTAAAACGGGATTTGATTGAATGATACTGCGATCGAATTCCGTTTTAATAGTCATGTTTTCGACATCGATCGCACCAATCTAAAGGCCGATCGTCGCAATGACTTTGGTAAATGGGACAAGATTAACC
>JAJAYH010000365.1 GCA_026786325.1 Alkalinema sp. CAN_BIN05
GTGATGCCGTGCCCCATGCGCCAAAAGTCTACTGTGTTTTAGAAATCAATGGGAAAGATTACATCGTCTTAGAAGAAACGGCGATTTACCCCTACGTTATCTCAGTAATTCCAAAGCATGAGACAACGATCGAAGCTAAAGCTGGAACCCTAATGCCAACGTTGCAGGAATGTTGGGGTTCTGCCAGTAATATTCGCCTTCTAAATTGGGTTTATCAAATTGCTATACTTTGGGATAAATTTAAGGCTCTTGGTGTTTCCCAGACACTGTTTGAGCCATATTGTATTCGGGTTGATGGCGGATTAATTAAGATCTTAGAACTTCGTTTTAATTCAAAAAAGACTGTTGATAATACCCTTCCAGTCCTTCTTCAACATCTGATTCATTACACCGATCAATCAGACACAAAACCTGACCCAATAATAATCCATCGTTTAAGAGAAATATATGAGCGATTGATCCACGAGGCCGAGGGAGATCAAAGTTATCTATTACGCGAATGGGTGGATCAACAGGTGATCCAGCATACTCCTGGATCACTGAATATTGAGATTGTCACTCAAACGGACCAAGGCCCAAATCGAAAACGTAATGAAGATGCCTGCTATCCAACTTCTACGCAAAAAGTAACAAGCACTCGATCGAAATCAATTGATCTAGAAAAACCGCTTTTGGTTGTGTGCGATGGAATTGGTGGTCATGAAGGTGGCAATATTGCATCCAATTTGGCGATCGAAACTTTAACGTCAGTATTAAATACTCGAATTCCTAAAGCAGTTGGATATGTACAAAAGGTTGATACTACTGAAGTTCTGCAAGAAGGTATTCAGGTTAGTAATGATGTAATTTCCGATCGGAACGATCAAGAGGGTCGTTCCGATCGACAGCGTATGGGAACAACCATTGTTTTAGCCAGAGTTGAAGGGCAACGATTGCAACTTGTTCATGTGGGAGATAGTCGAGCTTATCGAATTACTTCCCGAGCTTGCTATCAACTTACTGTTGATGATGACATTGCTTCTCGCGAAGTAAGATTGGGCTATACCCTATATCGTGATGCCCTTCAACGTAATGGGGCCGGGGCATTAACTCAGGCATTGGGAATGGTGTCATCATCTCTTTTGCATCCAAGAATTCAAACTTCGTTCATTGATGAAGATTGTATTTATTTACTTTGTTCAGATGGACTTAGTGATTACGATCGGATTGAACAATGTTGGGCGCAAGAATTGATTCCTGTATTACAGGGTCGAATTCAACTTACAGATGCTTGTCAAAATTTAATTGAAATCGCCAATGCTCAGAATGGTCATGATAATGTGACAGTTGGATTATTATATTGTCGTGTTCCAGATGAAACACTCTTGTCTAATCGTTCTCTAAACCGGTCTACGTTGCTACCAATTTGGAGATCAAACTCTAGCTCAACCTCTAAGACTAAAGACGATCGTGACTCAACTCAATTACCTTTAAACTCTTCTTCTCCAACTCAATTACTTGAATCGGGTAGGAAGGGTAAACGATCGCAGGGAACACGAAAACCTAATGGTTCTAAGGGAAATGGATTTTCGTGTTTTCTATTTTGGCATCCATCGCTATTGTTACTGGAGTTCTAGCACTACTATTTAATCCCAATCGTCAAGTACAATCTCCAATTCCCGTCGCGATCGTAACACCGTTTTCAAATGGATTGAAAGTCAATCAGCTTATTCAAGTTGTACTACTATCAAATCCAGCATTAAATCCAAATCCAACCTCCAGTTCAGTCCCAAATTCGTCCGCTGTCGGCCAACCTAGTTTAGAAATCCCAGCAAATTTAATACTTGTTCCTAAACCGTCATCACTTCTCGGTACACCCAATGAAACCTTTGAGGTTAATGTTGGTGAAGTAGCTCCGGGAGCGGTGATGCGGGTAGTCGATCGGCAAGTGCGAGGAACAAAGACTTGGATTAAGTTACAAATTTGTAGTGTGGCAACGATCGGGGAAACCAAGCAAGTGAATCCTGGCGTTGAGGGCTGGTACGCCGAACCAATGCTCTTGTCTCAGGTTATCCCCGTGCCATCAGAATTGTCCGCTGCGGCCTTGACGGCTTGCCCTGTGATTTTGCCGAATAAGTGATATTTAAGTGAGATTTTGGTTTGCTGTGTGAAACACTCGCACTTAAAAACATTGGTTTTTAGAAATATTCGCATTTAGAAATAATATGGAGATGTGTATGCATTAGTCCGACGTGAGTTTTCATGACCATTCCCTCCTTAAATCTTGCGATCGATCGTCTCCGAGCTACTGGAGCTAGTCATTTTGCTGTGCATGTGATCAATGCGCCTTATCGGGCTGGATATTTGCTGCAAGATGTTCTGTGGGAAGAAGCGATGGCTCAGGTTTGGGGCGCTTGGCAAGAAATGTTTGCGATCCGATCGGTGCCCATGGTGCCCTATTTGTCTGGGGTGGGACAACAGGATCGTCCATCGGTAACTGATACTCCTGTAAGTGCATTACCCTATAGTGTCCGATTGATGCAAACCTTAGGAATTCATCTTTGGCAATGGTTGTTTAGTGGTGCAATTCAAACTGCATTAAATCAAAGTCAAGGTATTGCCATGGGTCGAAATCAGCCGTTGCGAGTGCGGTTAGATGTCCGCGATCCAGATTTGATTGGGATTCCGTGGGAGATTATGCAAGCCCAAGCCGGAATGCCTGCGATCGCATTAGGACAGCAGGTATTGTTTAGTCGAACTATTAGTGATGTTGGTGCGTTGCCACCGATGAGATCGGACCAGACGGTGAATGTGTTGGTGGTATTGGGACAAGATGCAACGATCGCCAACGGACCCGCAACGACCACTCCCCCTGGAACTAGCACTGTACGTTTACGTCTGGAACAAGAAGCCTTGGCCCTGCGTCAGGTGCTAGAAAATGTTAGTAATTTCGCCACAACCGCCGGATGCTTTGTGGATACTTTAGTCCAGCCCACGCCTGCCGAGTTGTTGAAGAAGTTAAATTCTGGTCGATATAACGTTCTGTTCTATGCGGGACACGGGGTTCCGGCTCCCGATGGAGGAATGTTGTTTTTGAGTCCGACGGCAACAATGAATGGAACTGAATTAGCTCAGGTGTTGGCGCGGGTGGGCGTGAAGTTGGCGGTGTTTAATGCTTGTTGGGGTGCGCTGCCGGATCAACGATCGGGGCAAACGATTCCCCGGAGCAGTTTGGCGGAAGTGCTTTTGCATCACGGGGTTCCGGCGGTGTTAGCCATGCGGGATTCAATTACAGATGATGAGGCGTTGGCCTTTATTCAGACCTTTGCTCAGGCTTTGGCGGAACGGTTGACGATTGATCATGCGGTGGCGATCGCTCGTCAAAACCTGTTGACGTTATTCAAATTCAATCAACAAGCTTGGACGCTTCCGGTGTTGTATATGCATCCGGAGTTTGATGGAGAATTGGTTAAACCATTAGCCGAGGGATTGACCCAAATTCCCATGAACCCCACCCAGTTTGCTAAACGGGTTCCTGTCGCGGGATTGCGATCGATCGATAAGACGCAGACCTGGATTTTGCGAGGCGGCTTAATGAGTGTGGGAATAAGCGATGAGAATGATGTGGTGCTAAATGATCCTGGGGTGTCTCGTCGCCATGCTGAGATATTTTGCCGTAATGGATTCACAAGTTCTGATGAGGTGACTTATTTTCTTAAAGACCTGTCCCGGTATGGCACTTGGGTGTTGGATTCGACGGGTTGGCAAAAAATAAATCATCAGGAAGTGCAGCTTTTTCCAGGAATGCAGGTGAAGTTTGGGGGATCGCAGAATATGGCGATCGAGTTTGTGGTCGATCGTGAAAACTAGGTCAAAAATGGGTAGTGCACTTGATTGGCTCGTTCTGCGACTTCAAATAAAATCGGCCCAATCAATGCTTCCCGCCTTGCAATTTCAGTCACCAATTCAATTTGATTTTGATTTTGTGCAAGTTCTCGCTGAAGTAATTCTAATGATCCACTTAATGGTTTCCACGGGAGGTCGAGGGCGGTGCGTTCGATCGTACAGCCCAGTTCTGCCAAGATGTCATCTATTGCGAATGGCAAATGTAAATCAAAATATTGATTGAAGGTGCAGGAAACACCTAATTTCAGAATATTGTTTGCCATAGAATTTAGGTGACTTTGGCAAAGGGCATTAATATTTCTACGGAGTCGTTTGAGTAGTCTCTAATCACGGATTTTGAGAATCCTTTGAATCCCGCGACGATGTTCACGAATGCTGCCTTTCCAACTACCCGATCGCATTCCAGGTTGAAACTCCCATTTGAGGAGATGCATTAACAGAATGACTAAATTACTTTCAATGCTACGACGATCGCGTTTACTCATCGCTTCAGACTCATCTAATACATTTTCCCAATCAACTTGCTCAAAGTTTTTCGATCGCAACTGTTCGATCGTCGTTTCCAGCCACAGGGCATAGTCGCGATCGTACAGAGAAGTCGTGGGCGAAGATTGGGCAAGCATCGGCAAAACTCCGAAGATGAGGGATTAAAATCAGTCTATAAATTATACTCCTGATCAATCGTGCGA
>JAJAYH010000366.1 GCA_026786325.1 Alkalinema sp. CAN_BIN05
CTGTAGCAGATCCCGCACAAATTCGTAATTGCTGGCCGCTTCTGGTGGCAATGTCACCATGATTCTGACCCGGCGATCGGTTAAAGTCTGACCAAAAACCTCCCCAGTATGTAGCTGAAGTAGACGATCGCCCTCAAAAAAAGACTCGATCGGTGGGCGGCTCCGATGTTCAGGCGAATCATTACCGCAAATGAGTTCCAGGGTCGCAATCACAGTATCAAGATTGGGCATGACTCGGGCTTCAATCCGGCCTAATGAAGATAAGCCCCAAGGCATGAGTGCAACTTGGAGATCGCGCAGATCATGCTGACGTAAGGCTAGATAATGAGCCAGATTCAGGGCACTAGTCAGAAATTCGGGACGCTGAATGTGTGATTGCCATTGGTCAAAGGTGGCTTGTCCAGTACTGGCAACCGTTTTGCGGAGGGCTTGCAGTGTCGATCGTAGAACCTGTGGACTCGATTGATTCAGCGGTTCGACATACTGTTCTGAAGTGGGTTCTGAAGTGGTGCTAAGCATAAATCAAAAACTTTTGAGTTGATAGGTATGAATGTTTCCTTAGAGGGTGTTTGAAACGTCGATCGGTGTGAGGATTGAGACCCGATCCCCCTAGCCCCCTTAGTAAGGGGGAACCAGAAAATACAACTCTTAGTTCTCTTGTGAAGGGGGGGAACAAGAAAATACAACTTTGTAGAGGGAGAACCATAAAATACAACTCTTAGTCCCCCTTTTCAAGGGGGATTTAGGGGGATCGGGTCTTTTGATACAAACGAAAAGACATTTCAAACATTCTCTTAACCAAATTGACCTTGGACATATTGCCGGGTTATTTTTTCTTGGGGATGATTAAAAATGGTATCAGTGCTGTTGTATTCCACTAATTCACCAGTCCGGCTCCCCTCTTCCATAGCCAGATTAAAAAATGCTGTCATGTCCGACAGACGGGCGGCCTGTTGCATGTTGTGCGTCACAATCACAATCGTGTGCTGCTGCTTAAGATCTTGGAGCAACCTTTCAATCTGCTCGGTTGCCACAGGATCAAGGGAAGAACAGGGTTCATCCAGCAACAACACATCTGGGTTTGCTGCCAAAGCTCTGGCGATACATAACCGTTGTTGTTGCCCACCGGAGAGTTCTAAAGCGCTTTCCTGAAGTCGATCTTTGACTTCATCCCACAAATAGGATCGACGTAACGCCTGCTCAACCTGCTCATTTAGGTCCGTTGGAGTCGGCGGATGGAGAAGAAGACTAAAGGCAACATTGTCTACGATCGATTTAAAAAAGGGATTAGGTCGTTGGAAAACCATACCAACACGTGCCCGGAGAGCGATCGGATCAATTTCTGAATGATAGACATTGATATTGTGAAACAGTATCTGTCCTTGCAGTCGAGTATGGGCAATGAGTTCATTCAGACGATTAAAGCACCGCAGCAGCGAACTTTTGCCACAGCCCGACGGCCCGACCAGAGCCGTAATCATGTTTTTGTAAATGGGTAGGTTAATATCACGCAGAGCCAGAAACTTACCGTAGTACAGGGCTTCTATCTGAGCAGACAGAATAACTTCAGTTTTTTTGATAGAAGGCGATGTGAGTGATTGAGGGTCTACTAACATTGATTTTCCCTTAATTGATTATGAATGAGCAGTTTGTCCGTGACGAATTAGGATTAATTTAGCCATTATACAAACCTCTCTCGATCGTGGAGATAAGGAATTGCTACTAAGAAATAAATAATTACAAAAATCGTTACCGTAGCTGTGGCGATAAATGTTGCTGCTGCCCCAAATTTGTACCAAATAAATCCGGCTAACGAACTAGCAATCATGGCGCAAATGCTTTGAAATCCAGAAAATGTTCCGATCGCAGTGGCAGTATCTTTCTGATCAATAATATTATTAATCCACGCTTTAGAAATTCTTTCTGTTGCAGCCGCATAAATGCCATAGAGGGCAAATAGTCCAAAGAAGATATATAAATTAGTATTGATAGCCATCCCTAAATAAACGATCGCAAATAATCCAAGGGCTTTAACGATCGGGAGTGAAAATCGTATTCAATTCGGGGTCGATGAGAGCGAAGACATACCAGATCTTTGATTGAGCATGTAGATTATTTACTCCGATGAGTTCTAGAAAATCTACGACTTATCGGCATAAATATTAAATCACTTCATTCTTCTTCAATCTAGATGAATCAACGGAATAGAATTTTTATCAATTTTACTTAAACTTTCTATTCTGGAGCAATCAATAAAGTAGTTTCAAGTCGTAAATTATACATACCGATGCCTGACAAGTTAAGGAAAGAAGTCAGTTGTCAAGGGGCTGAGTGCTTAGCTGGAAGAGTCATCCACTAAGGATTTCGCACTTCATGAGTATAAATATTCATATAAGTCTACATTTTGAAATTTTCCACATTTAGTAAATTCGTTAAAAATAAACATTATGTGTGGTTCTTGACAAACTAGCTAGATGCTTAATCTGTCAGACATCTTCATACTATCAAATCATGAATAATGAATCTGCCAATTGGAAGATTTATTTCGAGTTCCCTAACTTTATAATTTGTTACAGTTGCTTTTCTACCCTGTTGAAAAAAGTGTTGCTTCTCACGAATTATGCCCTTCTTCATCCGTATTCATTGTCAATTGGTAACACTTCATGGAACCCATTACTCGCAGAAAAGCGATTCAATTGGCTGGTCTCATTACCGGTGAGGTAGCCTTTTTATCCCTATCTGGACCACGCCCTGCCCTAGCCGGGGATCAAGTGAGTGCCCAGATCCCTACGCCTTATAGACTACCGTTCAAATGTCCACCATTAGCGACACCCCTGAAGTCCTCTGTGCCGATCGCAGGGAGCGGATTTAATAGCCCCTATACCTCGACTGGGGCCTATGGCGGCGCGATCGAACCGATCGGTTCCACTTACCGCGATGTCTATCAAATAGACATTCAACGATCGCAGGTCGATATTTTAGGCAATGGTCAAAAAACCCAAATCTGGGGATACAATGGCATCGCTCCAGGACCGACTATCAAGGTTAAAAAAGGCGTTGAAACGCTGATTCGATTCAGAAATACAATCGATCAACCGGATGCCTTTGGCAATACCGTTTATACCTCCGTTCACCTGCACGGAATGCCCTCTCTCCCGCCCTTTGATGGCTGGGCAAACGATATCACCTTACCCGGTGAAGACAAAGATTATTACTATCCCAATAGCCGCCCCGCGACCCATTGGTATCACGATCATGGTGTTCACCGCACGGCATACAACGCATACGC
>JAJAYH010000367.1 GCA_026786325.1 Alkalinema sp. CAN_BIN05
TGATATAGCCACAGGACAGAGCGGATACATTCAAGCAGCTATTCGTGGTCGGGTGGCTGGAATTGATCTAACTGTAAACAATCAAGGGACTGCTTCTTTTACTGGTGTATTTAATCCCAATTCTATTTTTGCGCCATTCATCATTGTCAATGGCACTCCCGATCTATTGTTGGATAACAATACGGCGAATGACCCTGCGGTTTACTTCCCATTCTTAGGCTCGAACTCTGATGGAGTAGATCACATTCGTATGTTGGGTAGCAATGTCTTCGGGTTTGAAGATCTGCCAAATGGAGGCGATCGTGATTTTAATGACATTATTGTCAAAGTGACTCTGAAGGCGATTAAGTAGAATTTGATTCGTCAAACGTAGCTGGGGTTATTTCAATCTAGGAATAGGTCAAGCTATTTTATTTGCCGAAATTATCCGCGAATCACAATAATATTTCTTCTTCCTGCTTGTGTGGTGGCGGTTTCTGTAGTAGTACGATCGCTGATGGATGGCAATCCAGAACGGCGATCGAATATCACCAACCAACCCGTATCTAAACTCAACCCTGACAGATACTTATCTAATTGCTCCAACCCTTCATGAAGCGGATCTTTCTTCCCATCGCGCCATACCTTGAGTTCCATACCCAAGGTCAAATCCTGATATCTCAAACAAATATCCATCCGCCCCGAACCCAGGGTCATTTCATTCTAAATTTAGGCAATGAGTTTAGGCCGTTTTCAACTATGGAGAGATAAAATTCACAACGCCTGAATGGGGGGCATTCTCGTAAATGTATAGAATGTCGGAATTTAGAATGAAACAACCCTGGGATCTGACCTTCCCGAATAAATCGATCGCATGATGGTCTTATTAAATCCTCATTCCTAGCTATCTTTCTACTGACACCAAGTTTTGATTACTTTGCCTTGAATAGTTTGATTCAAAAGATGAGTATTACGCGATCGGCTATTTAACGTTTGTTCAGTCACTAACCAACGTTCATTTGGATTAAATAGAATTAAAGATTGCAGGTTCTCCGGTTGTATTGATTGCAGGGTTTGATTCAAACAACTCATAGGCCGTTGGCTGAGACTTCGCCAGAGTTCTAGAGCTGTTAATGTTCCAGATTTGACTAAGGTATTCCAAAGTTCAGCTAGCGCAAATTCAAACCCGATCGCACCAGGAATTGTTTCTCCAAATGCAACGGTTTTTTCTTCGTAGGTATAGCCGCTGTGATCTATGGCGATCGCATCTATTACACCAGATTTAATGGCTTGAATTAGAGCAATCCGATCGATCGGGTTGCCAAGTGGTGATAAAAATCGAAGATTTGGATCATAGTTCTGGAGATCGGTGGTGTCATACAGAAGATGTTGCCAAGTGACGCTAGCGGTGATGGGTAAACCCTCAGATTTGGCGGCAGCGATCAGTTCCACAGCGCGGGCCGTCGAGATTCGCATGAGATGAACAGGAGTCTGGATTTCCCGCAGTAGCTCTAGAATCATAGCGATCGGAACAGCCTCGGCACTAGATGGAATACCGGGCAAGCCAAATTTCAGTGCATTTACGCCATCACGAATAGTACCGTTACCCGTGAGATCTGTATTACAGGGCCACAGCATAATAGGTTTTCCGAATGGCTGAAGATAGTCCAGTATTCGGCGCAACATCAGGGCAGCAGGTGCAGGTTTTCCGTCTGAAAAGCCTGTGACGTGGGGTTCGAGTTCTCTGAATTCACACAATTGCTGGCCTGCGGCGTTGAGCGTGAGTGCGCCCCAGAATTGAACATTAGGACCAATCGCCGCCAGAGTATTCGCCCTATGCCGCATAGAAGTCAGTTGACCTGAATTGTCTAAGGCGGGAGTAGTGTTGGGTAGGATATTGAGATTGGTGAATCCGCCAGAAATAGCTGAATGAAGTAATGATTCTAAGGTCTCGCGTTCTTCATGGCCGGGTTCTCCCGATCGGCTATATAAATCCGTTAAGCCAGGACCGAAAACACAATCCTGGCCATCAAGCACGATAGCGGAATGGGGAATTGACAATGTGGGACCGATCGCTTTGATGGTGCCATTCTCAAGCAGCACATCCCCAATACGATCGTGGTTTGCACTAGGATCGAGAATACGAACTTGTTGGAGAAATTCGAGCGTCATGTCTAAAGCGCTCCTGCGGCTGTTTTGTCGAGGATGCCGCCGAGGTGAACGGTAATATTGGCGGCGCGCAATACGGGCGGACGAGCATCGCCTTTCTGATAATCAATTACGCTGACGGCTCCGTTGCCTTGTTTAAAGCTCCAGAACGACTCTGGTCCGACTCCTACGACGTGACAGAGAATTGCTTTATTAATCGCATCGTGGGCGACGACTAGCGTCGTGGTTCCCGGTGTGGCATTTTGAACAATATCATTCCAAGCTACGATCGCTCGTTCAAACACATCGTTTAAATTTTCACCTTCGGGCATCTGTACTGTTTCCGGTTTTGCTTGCCATGCATCTAGCAATTCACTATCCGTTAGTCGAATTTCAGACTCTAGCTTTCCTTCCCACGTTCCATGACTGATTTCCCAAAGGTCTTTTCGTTCTGTTAGTTCAATATGTGGATGGTGTTTCAGAATCAATTCGGCAGTTTCTTTTGGACGTGACATCGAACTTGTGACGGCAGCATTTATTTTTACGGCTTTTAAGAAATCTCCAGCTTGTTGGGCTTGGTGTTGACCATATTCATTTAAGGGAATGTCAATTTGACCTTGAAAACGACCATCCCGGTTCCAGTTGGTTTCACCGTGACGCACCAACAATAGGCGTTTGACCCGATCGTGCCTAACTTTAGGAAGCGGCTCGCCAAGGTGGGCCGTGAGGTTGAGTGATTCGATTTGGACAGGTTCACTGAATTGACCCGAAAAATTCAAGACGCTGATGCAGCAGTTAGATTGTTCGAGGCGTTGGTGCTCGACTGCCGTCAATCCTATGGCAGTGTTGATTAAAGCCCGGTTAATGGCGCTGTGGGCAACGATTAAGAGCGTTTGATTTGGGTGTTTTGGAAGAGTGTCATTCTAGAAGCGAGTGGCTTGTTCATAGAGATCAACGATCGGATAGAAGTCAACATCCGTCCCATCGGCGGCAGTCCCTTTAAAGTGAAGCTTGTGAGGAGCCGATCGCCATTGTTCCATTTGGTCTGGAAACTTAGACTCGATGTCTGTAAAAAGTAACTCTTCCCAAAGTTTTAGGTTTACTTCTTTCAGATCGTCGCTGTAGAGAATGGTCATGCTATCGGTCCGATCGGCCATGATAAGCGCAGTAGTTTCGCGGGTGCGCTGAAAGGGGCTGCTGTAGACCGCATCAATAGCAATGCTGCCGATAGCGCTCCCCACTTGGGTGCCCATGGTTTGCCCGCGCTGCGTAAGGCTTGATTTATCGCAGTGGCCTTGAATTCGACCTTCAACGTTATAAGTACTTTCGCCGTGACGCACAATAATGACGCGGGTTGCCATGCTAGTTCTCCAAGTTTCACCAAGATCCGCCCCAATCCTACCGCAGTGTGGCGTAGCTAAAAATACTTGACAACTCGAAGTCATTTCGACTACGCTTTAATTCAAGAAACGAAGTCATTATTACTCAATTAAATTTTAGGAGTCCTTATGGTATTTCAAAATCGCGAAGGTCAGAAAGTTCCGAGTGTGACCTTTCGGGCGAGAGAAAATGGTGAATGGGTTGATGTAAAGAGCGATGATTTGTTTGCCGGACGTACCGTTGCCGTCTTTTCGCTGCCGGGTGCGTTCACGCCGACCTGTTCTTCGACCCATGTACCGGGTTACAACCAATTAGCTCCTGCGTTTCATGAAAATGGCATAGACGAGATTGTTTGTTTGTCGGTGAATGATGGGTTTGTCATGGAGGAATGGTCGAAGGATCAACAAGCGGAGAATGTTCGGTTTATTCCGGATGGGAATGGTCAGTTTACGGATGGAATGGGGTTGTTGGTTGATAAGGCTGATTTAGGCTTTGGAAAACGATCGTGGCGTTATTCGATGATTGTCAAGGATGGCGTTGTCGATAAGATGTTTATTGAGCCGGAAGAGCCAGGAGATCCGTTTAAGGTTTCGGATGCAGAAACAATGCTTAATCACATCAATCCGAATGCAGTGAAGCCAAAAAATGTGTTTCTATTTACTAAGAAAGACTGTCCATTCTGTGCAAAAGCAAAGGCAATGTTAAGCGATCGGGGAATGAGTTATGAAGAAATTTCCGTTGGTAAAGATGTTAGCTCGAAAGCGTTGAAAGCGGCGACAGGTGCATTGACGGTCCCTCAAATCTTTATTGACGGAACGTTAATTGGTGGTTCGGATGATTTAGAAGCCTATTTTGCTTAGAAACATGGGTTGAATGAGAACCCGTGAATGAATGATTCTGTTGGCGAATTTGATTCAAGTTAAGAAGCGATATACATAGTGCGATCGTTGTCCCAATTCGTCAACAGAATCTTTTAAGAGACCTGCGCAACCACGATGTCATAAGAGCTTAAAACTGTCTAAGATATTGATCTAAATATCCAACCTTAAAACAAAACTGAGACCGTAAGACTTGACTTACGATCTCAGTTTTATAATTAAGTGGCAGTCAAGTAATTAAACCCTAACCTTTAGTTGAATCAAACTCATTAAAGCTTTGATAGAACCGATCCTCATGATACAGATGACATTCTTGCGTAATCTGTTTCACTAGTTTTAAATCGAAATTCCGAATCACCATGTCGTCGCCCCAGATGGACTTCAAATGGTTATGTACAGCCCGAAGGTTGTAGGACGGAATTGCAACGGAAACATGGTGAGGAATATGGACATTGATGTGATGGCATAGGAATTCAACGCCAGCCGGATATTCACAATGTACAGTCCCAAACAATTGCGCTTTCGCCGCATCCCAAACATGAGGTTCTTGGAATTGGATTTCCGGCAAGGTGTGGTGAACAATGGTGAAGGTGCTCATCCAGAAGTGATATCCCAACCAAGGCATAATCCAAAACTTAACCAACGCCCAAGGACCAAGGTAATAAGTGAGCAAAGGCAAGAAGATTAATCCAGCCGCAATTACAAACCAATTTGAGAAGTTTGCTTTTGCCCGATCGCGAGGATGGTAGTTGCTTAGGTCAAAGTGAATCAATGCCCAGTGGAATACAGAACCAATCCACCAGAAATTCCCACGGACCAGCTTATAGCCGACTTTACGTACGATGTCTGATGTTTCGTAAAGCTCAGGACGCAACGGTTGCCAAGCATTGTCCACATCCATTTTATTGGTGTGATTGTGGTGCTTGTCATGGAGAAAGCGCCAGCTATGAAATGGGTAAAGCAACGGCAAAAATGCCAAATGTCCGACGACATCATTCACCCATTTACGCTTAGCAAACGATCGGTGGCCACAGTCATGACCAATCACAAAGAATCCCGTTAGTGCAGTCCCCGTTAAGAACCAAGCAAACGGCAATAGAAACCAAGGTGAGTAGGCTAAAGCAACATAGCTCAGAGTCAGAGATACTAGTGTAATTGCAACTTGAGTCCAAGCTTTAACGGCATTTTTCTGAAAATATTCACGGGGAATTGATTTAACAATATCCCGTAGATGCAGAGTGGTTCCCGTATTAGCGGGATTGGCGGGAAATTTTCCAGGGTTAATTGTCGCGGTCATTCACTACTCCGAAGATTGGATCGCATTAGAGTTCTTAAATCAAATACCCAAAAATACGTTGTCGAGATACCCAATGTCGGAGATGAATCATTGAAACTCAACGCCTAATATCCAACGTTTCATGAGAACTTGTTACAAAACCTCATCATTTATAGCATGATTCGTTACGACGCTTGTTCCAACTTCTAGGGGTGATTTCCTCGCGGCTCGTAATGGCGACAGTTGGCACAGGGTCCGACGGGTTCAATCCCACAACGCAAGAGTTCCGATCGGGCATTAAAAGCACAACTTGCATCCCCAATGACCCAACGACCCTCAATTAGGGTCTGCTCCGTGGGCCGATCTCGTTCTTGAACATACAGGGCGATGGTTTGGAGGCGATATTTTCCGGCTTGGAGCTGGTAGCGATGTCGTCGTTCTAAGACCGCATAGGTTGCCCCGGCCACATCCAGATAGGCTCCCGGCTGAGGCATCCAGTCCAGATAAATCTTTCCCAAGGACGTGGAAGAGGCTTGGAGGATGACCTCGGTGGGTAGATCTAGAGTTTGCAACTGGGGCGGGTTTGCGTCCATGGCGGTTTAAAATTATTAACGAAATAAGCGAAACAGGTGAGTTTGAAGACTCTACGGCTTGTTATAGCCAAACCAAGGATTAATTTCTAGCTTGCCGCTGGGCCGAAATACGACCTTGAAGGACGCGGTGCCATCGGCAGTTGGATTACCCGATGTGCCCTGGCTCAGCTTTGGAAGGGGAATCTCATTTTCGTAGTCGCGGGCGGCCTTGTTTTCCGAGGTGTAGCTGACGATCGTGCCTTCACGGTTGACCTGAACGCGATAGCGCAAGTCTTCATTGAAGCCGGGATTGGCCTGCCATGCGCTGTCGATTTGTGCGTAGAGTTTGGGTTGCAATGTGTCTAGGGCTACGCTGTCGGTTATTTCCTGTTTTGAGTCTATGGTTGGGGCTGGGCTGGTGGATGCGATCGGAGTACTCGGCGCACTAACGGCAGATGTTTCCGCACTCCACGGCACCACGTCAACCCGTCCAGAGATTTGGAATGTGACGCGATAGTCGGCTAGGGCTTCTGGTTGTTTGTCGGTAGTCGCATTTAGTAACAAGTCGGGGAGTGGGGTTTGGCCTTTTTCCTTGGCGGCCACATCGCTTTCTGGTTTGTAGCCAACCATTTGGCCATCTTTGCCGACACTGACGCGGTACACCAAGGGTTCTGGGAATTTGGAGTCCTGTTTCAGTTTGTCCATGACATTGCCCTTTAGCTGTTGCTTCAGCCGATCTATTTCTGCTGGATCACTAATAGCGGACGGGGTTGTCAGGTCTGTTTTGATTTTTTTACTATCAGCATCAGAACTAGCGCTTGGGCTTACACCGGGACTGGCGGCGGGATTGATTGTTGGGCTAGGCGGCGTGCTGGCGGCGGGATTGGGCAGTGTACTCGGCAATCCCGAATTGACTCCGGCGCGCAGAGTTTCGGGTTGTTTGACCGTGGGGATGGGTAAGCTGAACATTGCTAAGGCGGCGATCGCTAGCCCTGACAACCCGATGGCGGCGGGTACGGCTTGTTTGCCCATGGCGGCCCGAGGTACAAACTTCTTTGCGACGGGGGATAAATTGAGCGAGAACGCGGGCAGGGTTTGGGTATCTGCGACAAATTGATCTATAGCTTCAACTAGGTCAAAAAACTGCACGGTGCTGAGGTTGAGTTTTTCGGGTTTTGCGTTGGGGTTTGACTCGTCTGGGCTGGGTTGATAACTCAATTCATGTTGGTCAAGACCCGATCGTTTCATCTGCACCAGTTGAAGCTTATCGGTCGGCAGGTGAATGCCGCTCAAAAATTCTTGAGCATAGCGACTAACAGAGTTCACTAAGCTTTCAAAAAACTCTCGTCCGCCCACCAATGCACCACCCATATCTCCGTATCCATTGCCAATGCGACATTCTGCATTCAAAAGCAGCGCCATAATCGGACGTAAATCCATGGCATTGGTCTGGGTCGGATCATCCATGCCATCGAGGAGCAAGGTGCAATTAGGCAAGCTGTATTGCCGTTGAATTCTGGTCATGCTACTTCTCCATCAAACAAGCTAATCCATAGACGCTGCATTCCCGAGGTTCCGGTGCAAAACAGCAATTGACTGAGTAATTCTAAGGCCAAGGCATTCACCGCATCGGGTTCACCGTAGCCCATCTCCACCGATCGGCTCACGTTCATGCGCGCTTTAAAATGAGTCCGAAACCGTTCCAAATAGGAGGCTAAGTAAAAATCGTTTTCCGCGCCTTTCCCTTGCTCGATGAGTTGCTGCTGGGTAAGAACATACTGTCGAATCACCCCCGTGAGCCGTCGGGCCAAGAAGCCAATCACCATAACGATCGCTTTGCCTTCCACTAGGGTTAAGGGCTGCTGTTGAGCTATTCGGCGCAAAAAATTGGTGTTTCGCATTCGCCACAGCGCCACCCGATCGGGCACAACAGAATCGAGTTCAAGTTCCCGCACGATCATCAAAATTGCTTCAGATCCTGAGGTATCCAATGCCTCTATTGCCAACAGTAGCAAGTCAAGCCGCATTCGGGCACGACGAGGGCAAGCACCATCGGGCAGGGCTGGACTGGGTAAACTGTCTAAAATTAGAGGAGAAGCGGGCACCATCAGATTAGTCAACTGCATTACACTCACGGAAACAGCTCAATTCATTAATATTCATTAACATTGTCGTATCAGTATTCAAAATCACATCGTTGCATTGGAGTACGATGCGTCTGACGCTACTTACTTCAGGTGCATTCTACCGGAATGGGGCCTAATCGGACTAAATTTATTCTTTCTGTGGCGCAGAGAAAACCACTTTAGGACTCGGAACTGATTAAATCCTTACGTCCTACCTAAACCCCGATCGTCTCAATTCCTTATTACTTAACGTCCCTGGGAGGAGATTTCCCTTGCAGCTCCGGGAACCATAGCGTTATCGTTGAATCATATCGATTGTCAAGTCATACGATTGTGCAAGTCTAA
>JAJAYH010000368.1 GCA_026786325.1 Alkalinema sp. CAN_BIN05
TGCCAATCAGGTTTTCTAAGTCTTCACCTCTTCCACAATCTCAGGCGACTCGAATTTGTACCCAACACCGCGCACGGTTTGGATTAATGCGGGTTGGCTGGTATCAATTTCGATCTTTTTACGAATTTGACCAATATGGACATCCACAACTCGTTGATCCCCGACGTACTCGTAGTCCCACACTTGATGAATCAAGTCCGATCGTCGCCAAACTCGGCCCGGATTGCTAGCAAGGAAATGCAATAAGTCAAACTCCAACGCGGTTAACGGCACCAAGTCTTCATTCAACTTCACCTCACGGCGTACCGGATCAATGACCAGATTACTAAAAACAAGACATTGCTGCTCAGCCGTTATCACTGTTCGTTGACGCTTCAGGATAGCTCCAATCCGCGCTCCTAGTTCAACTAAGCTAAACGGTTTGGTAATGTAATCATCAGCACCTTGACTAAACGCGCGCACCTTGTCTGACTCATCCGTGCGACTTGTCAACATCAAGATAAAGACGTTTGTGCGAGTCTGCATTTCCTGACAAAGGGAATAGCCCGTCACATCAGGAAGATTTACATCCAAAATAACTAAATCTGGATTGAAACTCTCAAACATGGCCAAAGCGCTTTTGCCATCTTCAGCAGATTCAACCAGGTAGTCTTGTTTGCCTAGAAAGCGATAAATTAAGTTGCGGATTGCACTTTCATCATCGACTACTAAAATTTTGGCTTGAGCCATAACCAACTATTCCTAACGCTTAAATTTTAATTGAGCTACTCATTTTAAAGATAAAGCTTATCTCCGATCGATAAGCAGTATTTTTTGTCAACGGGTTTTGTCAACTGGATTGACTGACTTTATGTGAATCGTTCATTTCATTCACCCTTGATTTCACTTACTAAGTTGGCGATTGACGTTACAAATTTTTCATAAAGCCTAGTATGCCTTAGGTTGTAGGGAACGGACCATCGACAATTGGTAAGTTTTCTCACAAAGCGGTTGTGATGCCTAAGAAAACTGAGCTAATCTGTTAGGTGAGACCAAACTACAGTCCCCCATGAGCGATCAAACTCCCTACGAAAAGCTTGGCGTTGCTGAGTCAGCTAGTTTTGAAGAAATCCAAATCACCCGCGATCGGCTCCTGCGTGAGTATGCAGGGGACGTGAAAAAATGTTCTGAAGTGGAAGCGTCCTACGATTCTGTTCTGATGCGGCGGCTAAAACTTCGTCAAGAGGGGAAAATAAAAGTCCCTGATGGCATTCGGTTTGCAGAAAAGATCCCGTCGTCCCTTCCTAGGCTTTCAATGCCGTCGCTCCCCAGTGGCTCTTGGATGGCAGACAGTTTTGCTATGCCTAGTCTTTTAGAGTGGGTTGTGCCCACGGTTATGGCGCTTATGTTGGCCACTCTTACTGCCCTTAATCCGTTACCTGCGACTGTACAGTTTGTCGGTGCTATGGCGACAGGGAGCACTTTCTACGGGGTTTATCGGAAGGAGCGCAGTCTTGGCCGATCGGTGTTGTTTGGAATTGTCGGATTAATTCTTGGATACGTGGTTGGCGTTGGACTGTGGGGGCTGATTCCGATCGAAATTCGATCAGTTGTTCCCGGTGGTGCGCAGTCACTCAGTGTGGTGGTGACTTGGGCTGTTTGTCTGGTGTTGTGGCTGACGGCGCTTTTTGTCAAGTAGTAAATTTACTAGGTAGTACCTGCAACCATTATTGAATATTCAGGATTGAGTATTCAATAATGGTCAACCTGGTTTAAACCCGAGTGAAACCCGATCGCCTCCGACTGCTTTTAACTGGGTTAGAACTTGAATCACCTTGTCATAGGACAGCGTCCGATCGGCATTGATCAACACCATCCCCTTTGGATTCTGCTGTAAGTAGGCTCTTACTTCAGGTTCAAGCTGGGAGATGGTTGCAGGTACTTCAGCACCGCCAGTGGACTTAACTAAATAAAGTTGTCCCTGAGCATCGATTTTAATAATTTGACGATCGGGTTGCTTGTCTCCCGCCGCCGCCCCGCCCTTACCACCCGGAAGCTCAACTTTCACGGCTCCCGTGCTGTTAGTTAGAGTCATGGAGACAATAATGAAAAATGTCAAAATGGTCATAATGACATCCATCATTGGGATCAAGTTCACTTCAGGCATTTGAGACGATCGGCTTTGAGATTTGAATTTCATGGCATTTAATTACGAAGATCTGAACTTATAATTCTACGCTTAACAATTAAGCTTTATCCGCCTTCGTTCCAGGCTCGTTCGGCATCATGTAAGGCTTGTTCGATCGGTTTTTGGCCCAACATTGATGCCTGTAGATTTTCATAGATTACCTTTTGTAGGCGCTTACCATCTTTCATCGCTGGGATCAAAACCTCAGCACTTTGTAATTGGGTGGCACTGATGAGACGGGCACGATCGAGTTCGGTAGCCGATGTGGGGATCTGTGTGAAATAAGGATCTTGGAGACCGGATTGAGTCGAAGGTAGAACATTTGCGGCCTTTGCGAAGGTCAGTTGATTGGTCGGATTCGCGACAAAAAGTGCAAAGTTCACCGCCGCATCAGGCCGTAGCGTATCTTTTGGAATGACCAGATTCATCACCGCAACGTTCCGCTTCCCGGTTTCACCTGTTATTTGGGAGGTGACAAAAGATTGAGATGCGATCGTGGGTGCATTTTTGGTTAGAGTCTTTAGAAATTCGGGACTCGTGGCGACAATCGCAGTTTCGCCCCGTTGGTAAAGATCTAGACCATAGCGATACCCTTCCGTCAGAACCTCCTTGGGGATCAAATTCTTTTGGTACAGGTCAACCCA
>JAJAYH010000369.1 GCA_026786325.1 Alkalinema sp. CAN_BIN05
AACCCAAAAAGACTCAGACACCCAAAATTGCACTCTCATAACGACGACCTGCTTGTTCCCAAGTAAAGTCGCGCTCAATATACGCTCTGGCATGATGAGAAATTGATTCTCTCAAGGCTATATTATCTAATAGTTGCGTAATTGCCGCACTATATTCAGCCGGATTATTGGCGCGCAACGCACAGGGACGATCGGGGTCTAACGTCAACCCTTCCAAACCGCGATCGCTAGACACCACAGGCGTACCTGCAGCCATTGCTTCTAGGGTTTTGTTTTTGATTCCAAACCCAGTCCGCATCGGAATTACGCAAACAGTGGCCCGATGTAAATAGTCCGCGATCGATGGCACGGCTCCTGTCACAACAACATTGGGCAATTGATTCAGTTTGAGCACTTCAGGAACCGGACGAGATCCGACCAACATAAGTTTGGAATCGGGATAACGCTGTTGTACGATCGGGAAAATTTCCTGGGCCAAAAAGCGGGCCGCATCGATATTTGCTAAGTTGTCCATTGCGCCAATAAAAATCAAATCGTGATTGTTGGGATCAGCGCTGCGATAGGGGAAATCGTCGAAGTCTACCCCGTTAGGAATGGTGGCGATCGGGGTGTTTGGCGCGAAGGTTTTAAATTGCTGTGCATCATCATCGGTTGTTACAACAATGATGCTAAATTTTTGACTAAAGCGCTGTTCATAACGTTTCAAAAGAGGTTGGTTTAATCGATCGCGAAAGGGCTTCTCTGCGGTTTTAGTTTCGAGCTGGTTTTTACAAGTTGCATAGACAGAACTATGAACATTAACGACCGTTCGTAGTGAGTTTTTCCAATCAGGACTTAAGTAGTTTTCATTAACACTATGTTCGCAAGTAATTACATCAAATTTCTGATCTTTTACCGCCCGATCGAGCCAAGCTTTAAGATCTGGAGAATAGCTCGATCGGACACCGGAGGGAGTTCCCGTAATCAAAAAATCTAGGCCACGTTGTAGTTTTGAAATTAGGTTTGAATTGGGAGCGGCGGGCCGATCGAAAACAACAACCTCTGTGGCAAATTCTTTGAGGGCGGCAACATCAGCAGGCGTGACATCACTATTACGGAGGGTTGCGATCGTAACCTCGTGGCGTGGGTGTAGGTATTTCAGTAAGTTAAAGGTGCGAACTTGAGTGCCGCCGTTGGTGGGCGGGTAGGGGAAGGTAGCGGACAACATCAAAATACGCATTAGAGTTGAGAATAAAGAATTTAGAATTGGGAATTGGGAATGCTAACGAGAGTTCTCTGGAGTTTTGGTGATGCCGAAAATTAGCGTTTGCATTCCTACGTTTAATCGTGCCCATTTTTTGCCGGAGGCGATCGCGTCGGTACAAGCCCAGGGAGAATCAGATTGGGAGTTGATTGTTTGTGATGATGGGTCGAGAGATGAGACTTGTGAGGTGATGGCGAGGATTGAAGACTCGCGAATTCGCTACATTCGGCACCCGCAGAACATTGGCAAAAGCAATAATATGAGATCGGGATATGAGGCGGCAACGGGAAAATATTTTGTGAAGTTCGATGATGACGATCGGTTGATGCCAGATTTTTTGGAGAAGACAAGTCGAGTATTAGACGAGAATCCTAGTGCGGGGTTGGTCGGGACAGATCATTGGGTCATGGATGAGATGGGGAAAATTCAGTATGAGTGGAGTGAGACGAATTCAAAAAAGTGGGGCCGATCGCAGCTCAAATCTGGAATGCTACCGGATTTACTAAATCAAGTTTTTGTGATTCAGAGTTTACAAATTGGCGCGACGCTATGGCGATCGGAAGCATTAAAAGATTTGGATTACATGCGACAAGATTGGCAGAATTGTGAGGATAATGATTTGTTTGTGAGATTTGCCTTGTCGGGCCGATCGGCATACTACTTGAACGAGCGGCTAATGGCGTACCGTTTTCATGCGGAACAACAAGGCATCGATCGGGCAATTCCCTACTTCACTGATAAATTAAACTATTTGGATGCCTATCGATTTGAAGATATTGATATTGAATCGATTCGCCGATCGCGTTTTTCTGAAACTCAATTGCTGTTGGGATTGCGCTTAATTGAACAAGGCGAAACCGATCGGGGCAGGGAACTAGTTCATTTAGGGCGATCGGCTTCTGAACGCAAAGCAATAGTGGGGTTAATCCTGTCTCATCTACCAAAGGCATTCCGACGATCGGCCTTTGGATTGGTGCGATCGATGTCGAGGAAATGAATAGATCCACCTTGGATTCAAATCGCATAAAACTCTATCATTCAATCAAATCCCGTTTTACACAGTACTTCAGAATTCCTAGCAACTGGCCCAGATCACTCAAAAAATATTCATTCAAATCCACTTCGATCGCCCGATCGCGCAATCGCAAAAACTTCCAATTAGTCCCCGTCGTCACTACGCCATAAATCCACTCAATGGGATGTCCTTTGCGGTCATTAAAAATCTGCGCAGCCACCATTTCTGCCATACATTGCCCCAGTCCTGACGAAATATTGTCGTTTTTCGCCTCAACTAAAGCCAGAACAGGAGCTTCAATGAACAACTGCTCAGACGACTGACTGACCAGAAAATCACAATATCCCGTCAATCCCAAATCCACATCTACATTGAACTCACGTCCTGAAAATAAACT
>JAJAYH010000370.1 GCA_026786325.1 Alkalinema sp. CAN_BIN05
ACCTTGCCCCACCTCACCTATCGCCGACTCTTAGAATTTCTGGCCCAGCAGGGTTATGTGGTCATCGCGACCCCCTTCGTCAACACCTTTGAACACACGACGATCGCTGAAAATGTGCTGTGGCAATTCGATCGCACCGTGTATGCGCTTGAAGACCGCTACATGTCCGCCCGAAATTTACCTGTCTACGGCCTGGGCCACAGCATGGGTTGCAAGTTGCATTTGTTGATTGGCAGCTTATATGAGGTGAAGCGATCGGGAAATATCTTGATTTCCTTTAATAATTTTGCCGCCAAAGACTCGATTCCCATGATGGATCAGGTGGCCCAAATGATGACGCAGTTTGCGCCGCAAATGACTCCCATGACAGCCCCCGAATTTACGCCATCTCCCGAAGCGACCAATCAGTTAGTGCGCGATCGCTATGAAGTCTCAAATAATCTACTGGTGAAATTTAGCAATGACACCCTGGACCAAACCCGCCCACTGTCTGTAATTTTGGACGATCGGTTTCCCGGACGTACCGAAATTGCAAAACTCAAAGGCAATCACATGACTCCGGTGGCCCAAGACTTGAAATGGACCCCAAACCCAAACTTCACACCTTTAGATACTTTGGGTTCTTGGTTCAGACAAGAAGTCTTTAGGGAACTCGAACAGTTAGAGCAGGAAATTTTGTATTGGTTGCGCCAAAATGAGACAGTAAGACGGGAGTCGTCAAACTTGCTCTAAACTAAAGATTGCAATCCGTATCGTCCGCACCTGAAATTGCCCAAAATGACTGATTTACCACTGCCCGAATCATTCTCCGAACCCGTGCCGACTCTTGGATTGATGGATGTTGATGCGGTTGAAGAGGCACTTAGCCGATCGCGTGCATCGGTGTATCGCTATGCCAACACCGATCTCAGTCAACTCAATCTCCCCTACAGCCCCAAACATCTCAACCCGGAAATTCGATCACACCATACGGATCCACTACTTTTTCATCCCAGTGAAGTGGCACGCTTTGCAAAAGAAGTCTTAAAAATCAAACAAGTCATCATTGAGGTCCAAAACCGCGCTCCCGACCCTACCCAAGATTTGTTGAGGGAAATTTTAATTGAACTTCAAGGGATTCACAAAACCTTGCGCGATCGCAGTGAATTTTGAAGTCTGGGAGTTTTGAAGCCTGATACATTAACAATCTACCGAAAAGATGGCTGAGATACATACTTTTCACAACCGCTCGATAGAATAGAAGTGTGTATCTCCACAATTTGGCCGACATCGATCGTTGGATTGAGTTATGAACTTAATTCTTAGCGTTCGCATTCAATGTTCATAATTCGGGCATGATCAGCAATACTGGTTGCCTGATGCCTCCTACATTCAACTAATATTGAGTGCTCTTCAATTTTCCTTTTACCCTGCTTATTATGCAACCTGGTAGTTTACTCCCACCGTCCGATCGTCTTTACCCCGAATCCACCTCCCCAATCTCTAACTTAGCGTCTAACCTGGCCCTGTCCAACTTCTTTGGGACAATGATTGCCATTTTGACCTTTGTTTTGCCAATGGTGTTGATTACCCAGCATTCCACAACTTCGCCTCAACCCCTACCAGGAACCCGAACGGCACAGGGCGGTTAATCCAGTTGCCAGCCGATCGCATTGTCCTCCACATTAAAAATAAGATAACTCCCATGATTTTCCTGTCCTAAATTTGTTCGGACTCGATATGATGGGGGAGAGTAATGTTTTTGTCTATCTGGAGTAGGTCTATGACATCCTATGCCGCCTCAACTGCGCGTGCGGAAATGAGCGAACTCCGGCGCTTGAAGACGCTGCTTCCCCCAGAACTTCAAAGCTGGGTCTCCATCGAGGTCGCCACTGCCGTCAATCCAACACTAATTACCAGTGAAGAAATTGGACGCGATGAAGTGGAGGTTCAAATTGATATGCCGAAATGGGATCAACTTGCGATTGATCAACGTAATCTTCTGTTTTGGCATGAAATAGGCCGAGTTCAAGCTGACACTATTCCCCGTGATGGCTGGGAAATGGCGGCGCTCGCAATAGGACTTGGCGGCGCAGTGGGCGAATTGTGGGTCCAGGACGGACTGCTGCTGATCTTGGCCGCAGGATTATCTGGATTTGCGGGCTGGAGACTGTACAACAAAAATAATGGCGAGAAAGTAACCCGAGAGGCAATAGATGCCGACGAACGGGCAATTTCTTTGGCTACTCGATTTGGCTATACCTTACCCAATGCCTACAAAAGTTTGGGAAGTGCCCTCAAGTCACTCGTTGAACAAACGCCGAAAAAGCAACAACGTCAACGCTATGAATCTAGGTTAAATGCCTTGAAAAAAAGCGCTGCAAAGGCAAAAGAACGAATGCAACAGCGTAGTAATTCTGGAGAAGTCTCATCCTATTAGTACTACGGTTTTTAGGGTTATGCTCCTCTGGCTATTGAAAAGCCTGAATTACCGCTCTCAAAAGTTTTGGGGGCGGTTTTATATTGGACAGATTATTTCTAAGATTTATGATGCTGTTTTTTGGACGATCGATTCTAAAGCCTCGGTTTCAGGTAAAGTTCTGAGGTCTGTGCGACTCCACATTCAGACCCCAAAAAATCTACCTATATATAAGGTGAGTGACTCATGCTCTCGAAGGGATTTGAAATCGAAGTCTACACCGGAACCCCAAATGGCGACATCGTGGGACTGTCCGATCGAATTGTGGCGGATTTGGAAGGTTTCATTCGTGAACCCGACAGTCGAAATGTGGAGTACACCACAGCGCCTAGCTACCGCTACGAACGATCGCTCCTGGATTTACTCCAGCCCCGTGCCACGCTTCGGGACTATTTAAAACCGGATGGCTACACGTTAATTCCGGGAAGCACCTTGCCCTTGGCGGGTTCAGCTAATCGGTTTTGGCGATCGGATCCAGAAAATCCATACCACACCTACATCGAACAAACCTACGGCACAAAAGTCGTCACCGCCAGTGTCCATATCAACCTTGGCGTAAGCGACCCCGATGTCCTAATGCGCCTTTGTCGATTGGTCCGAGTCGAAGCGCCGCTATATCTAGCTCTGAGTGCATCATCGCCCTTTTTCAACGGAGACATAACCGGATCTCATTCCACGCGCTGGTCGGTTTTTCCACAGACCCCGGCGTTTGTCCCGCTGTTCACCAGCCATCAAGATTTTATTGCATGGACCGAAGAACAACTTCGTCTAGGCACTATGCAAAATGTTCGACATCTCTGGTCATCCGTGCGGCCCAACGGCGATCGTCGTCCTTACATACTCAACCGGTTAGAGATGAGAATTTGCGATTTGGTCAGCAATCCAATAGATTTGCTCGCCATCACAGCATTGCTAGAAGCCAGATTAATTCAAGCCATGGAGAATCCTGATCTGGATCCATTGGTCATGAGCGAACTGCCCATCAATTCTCGCGGAGCAGATCTAGTCGCCATGGCTACTGAAAATGAGTTGCTGGCCGCAAAATCTAGCCTCGACAGCACACTCACCCATTGGCAAACCGGGAAACCGATCGTCGCCCATGACTGGATCCAATCCCTGTACGAAGAAGTCTGGCCCACGGCAAAACAAGAAGGCTTTAGCTGTTTTCTGCTCCCCATCAAAAAAATTCTCCGCGAGGGAAATGAATCTATGCGCTGGATCCAGCTATCTAATCAGGGATGGAACCGTGAACAAGTCATCAAATACGCGATCGAAGACATGAAAACCCAAGAAATGTCCCTCAGAGCGGAAGTGAGTCTCCCTTAAGTCTGAGTTTCTGGAATATATAGGAGGAGAAAAATCATATTTCTTGAGATCCTCCTTGTCATTGATTTAAAAAACTAATCGATGGCTCGATCGAATCTAAGTATTAAGAAGGTCTATAGGTCTCGCCCTCACAGACCAAACAGATTGTTCTACGCTCATTTACTTAATATCCCCCCAAATCCCGTCCTATGCCTCGTATTGTCCTTGTCAATCCAGAAATTCCACCCAACACGGGAAACATTGCCCGAACCTGCGCCGCCACAGGGACAGAGCTACATTTAATTGAGCCATTGGGCTTTGAATTAAGCGATAAATACCTCAAACGTGCCGGCCTTGATTATTGGCAATACGTGCCCCTGACATGCCACGCATCCTTTGAAGACTTTGCGCGCCACAGTCAAGAACTAGGAGGCCGATGGATTGGCTTTAGCACTCGTGGACGATTGAGTTATACACAAATCGAATACCGTGAGGATGATTGGTTGATCTACGGCAAGGAAACGAGTGGGTTGTCTCCTGAAGTGTGTGACCAATGCACAAGCTTGGTTAGAATTCCTATGGGAGAAACGGGGGTTCGCAGCCTAAATCTCTCGGTCAGCGTAGCGATCGGGCTGTTTGAATCGCGGCGGCAGTTGGGATATTTGAATGAACCATAGACCTTAATCAATATTTCCATTTCGGAGACCCTAAATTATAGAGATGAAAGGAATCCAAGCCTCGGCGTATTGCTATTGAGTTTTATAGGATTAATCAAGGGATACAGTATTTTATTTTGCGATCGGAAATATTTTCAATTGTCTGTAACACTCACTAAAAAGGGCTTCGGGCAGTGATAACAATTTCCAATCATAAGATCCGCAGAAATACTGACTCCTCAAGCTCTACATCTGGTCAGAATATGTAAGCGAAGTCATAGCTCAATCTTCGGTCTTCGACCTGAAACTGAGGGGATGATAAAGCCTAGACTCCTTGCCTGAACTGTATTACACCAGTTTTAAAAGGTGTCTTGAATGATTGGTTTTACGAACACACTGAGGCCCGATCGCCACAAAACAGTAGCGTCGGACACTCTTCGCGTTCTACACAACACTTAGGGCAAACTCATTTACGAGGCATGTGCCAAGATTGTTCTTTACTGTTAAGGTACTTGAGCAATCAGGTGTTCTTTAACAAATCCAGCAGTTTCCATAAGACTAGCCAATATTTGTTATTCGATTTAGATATAGTTTCGTTGCGAAGCATTGAGAGATAGAAATATCTCCGTTTGACAAAAGCAACATCACGTAACTAAAGTGTGGGCGGAGTACATTCATTCTCCTTACAGCTCGGCTGTAGATGGAATTTTGAATGATGTGTGTGGCTCTAAGAACAGTTGAACGCTGGACATTTAGGAGGTTTTCGATTGGAAAGCACAATTCCCCAGAAAAGTATCTCTACCGACATGTGTGGTAGCGAAGCCTCTTCTGATGGAGGTCTCGGTAAGAAAATGACTCATGCATCTCACCGATCGTATGGTTCTACTGCAATGCTCAGCGTTGCGATAATTGGAACTTGTGGACTCTTTTCTCCCCATGCTGGAGATGCTGCTATTGCAGTAGAGATGAATAGCACTGACGCATTGAGTACTGAGGCACCCGGAGTTGCCCAAGAGTTGGTTCCCACCCTTGCATATTCAAATTTGACTGAATCAGCACAGTCAGTAGTATTGCCCTCGCACCATACGGTTCAAGAAGGGGAAAATTTATCCCAAATCGCCAAAATCCACGGCGTGAGTCTTCAAGGTGTCGCCCTGTTAAATCGATTGGATGCGAACTCAGTTCTCCGCGTTGGTCAGGTGATTTCTCTGGATATGGTAAAAACGAAATTAGTTCCAAGTAGACTTGCTGAGATTCCTCAAGATAGTGCAGCTTCAAAGGTGAAGCAAAATATATCTGCAATTAGTAAGCGATCGGCGGAGTTGGATTCTCAGTCGTTTAAATTAGCATCGGTTCCATCCATCCAGGCTCAGTCATCTGAATTTGTTACCCATCAGGTCTCGCCCGGTGAAAACCTATCAACGATCGCCCGAATTCATGGAATGTCTCCATCAGCGCTCGCATCGTTGAATCAAATCACAAACGAAAATGTCCTTAAGACCAATCAGGTTCTGAAGGTTCCCAGCCAAAAGGTCGCACCTGTATCTACTGAAGTATTCCAGACCATTGCAACACTAACTCCTTCCTTGAATGTGGAGTTAGACGCTGAAGCTCCAGCCCCACCTTTACCGGGTCAGGCTATTGAAAGCCGTCGTTATGTTGATGGTTTAATCGCGGATGTGACGAAAATCCGCCAGAAATATCAGCCCACAGCAGTTGCATACCGACCTTACGCACGATCGATTCAGTCGCTCAACACACTACCAACACCATCACTACCTAAAATTCTCCCCTCACGCCCCATCGTGAATCCAGATATGCGTAGTACATCCACGAGCCGTGGCCTCACGCCAGTAGCGTTCCAAAGCGTTCCAGAAATCAAGGCATCCATGGCTCCTCGGGTACTAGCTCGGGCATCAGTTGGTACTGATGCCTATGCCCCAGTAGTTCAGCCTTCGGCCCGTCAGATGGTTTCCCCTGAAATGCCGACGATCGGTGCAGCGGATAGCTATTTACCTCGGGGTAAGGGTGGCGGTGCTATGAATGGATTTATCTGGCCATCTAAAGGGGTGATGACCTCTGGATATGGTCAACGTTGGGGTCGTCCTCACCGAGGCATTGACATTGCAGCACCTATTGGAACCCCCATTGTAGCTTCTGCACCGGGGGTTATTTCCTACGCTGGATATAATGACGGTGGATTCGGCTATCTGGTCGAAGTCGATCATGCCGATGGCACAATGACGCGCTATGCCCACAACGATCGAATTTTGGTTTCCGTTGGTCAACAAGTAAACCAAGGTGAACAAATTTCTCTCATGGGAAGTACAGGCAACAGTACTGGGCCTCACCTTCACTTTGAAATACATCCCGGTGGTCAAGGTGCCGTAAATCCTATGGCATATTTGCCTAACAATCGTGGCTAGACCCAGCGACATAGACCGATCGTATGGTTCGATTGCTAGATAATTGATAGTTTTGAAAGCGACGTTATTATTTGTGCGACGTCGTTTTTGAGCTATCTATACCTTTTCATAAGATGTAGATCCATAATCGTGATCTCGATTGATAGACCATGGCGATCGGTGAAAAAATAGCGGCGATCGCTTGACTTACGACGGCCAAATCAGTATTATTTTATATAAGTTAAGGCTTTGTAGCTCAGTGGTAGAGCAGGGGACTCATAAGCCCAAGGTCGCAAGTTCAAATCTCGCCAGAGCCATTTAATCTCATTTCAGAAACAAATAGTCAACAGAGTTCTAGAGCATGGAGCATTTTAATAGCACCTTTACTCTCTTCCTCAGTTTGATGGTTGAAGCGATCCCATTCTTATTGATTGGGGTCTTTTTTTCGGGGATTTTGACTTTTTTTGTCAGTGAACGTCAGCTTCTTCGTTGGATGCCCAAAAATCCACTTCTCGGCTCCTTATTTGGAAGCTGCATTGGATTTCTGTTTCCAGTCTGTGAATGTGGCAATGTTCCCGTCGCCCGCCGATTGATGATTCAGGGCGCACCCGCGTCGGTCGCGATCGGATTTTTAATCGCAGCACCCACCATCAATCCCATTGTGTTTTGGGCCACTTGGACCGCATTCCGAGACCAGCCAGAGATTGTCTTTTTGCGGATTGGACTATCGTTAGCGATCGCAACATTAATGGGCTTTTTGTTTAGTTTGCAGTCTGACCTCTCACCATTTTTACAGCCCTCGGTGGTCGCGAGCTTAGACGCACGACGAAGACGGGAACAAGGGCGATCGGTGGAAAACTCACTCCTATCCTCCGGCACATTCTTCCTAGGGAAATCCAATACCCCCTTACCCACGGACGATGCTCAAGCCATGAAGGCAACCATGATGGAAATGGTCAATCAGCCGATCGGATTGCGCATCAAACTACTGGTTGAGGGCATGGCCCAGGAACTGCGAGAGCTATCAGCGGTGTTAATTTTAGGGAGTTTGGTAGCGGCGGTGATTCAAAACTTCGTGCCGCGCGAGGTGGTGCTGAGTTTAGGGCAAGATCCGGTGACATCTATTGTGGCCATGATGACCTTAGCCGCAATGGTGTCTATTTGCTCAACTGTGGACTCATTTTTTGCGCTGTCCTTTGCATCAACCTTTACAACAGGTTCGTTGGTTTCATTTTTAGTCTTTGGCCCCATGATTGACCTGAAGGCGATCGGCCTATTGTTGACAATGTTTAAGCCCCGTGCGATTTTTTATCTGTTTGCCGTGGCGGCGCTGCTGACATTTTTGTCGGCATTACTGCTAAATCTATTCCTCTAAGGCTCTTTATTTTTATGAAACGTAATCCACCTGTACCACTCCCGGAAGAGCTTTGGGGCGATCGTTGGCAATTTGCAAGTCTAACCGCCGGGGATTTTTGGGACTATTTCTCAGGACGAATGATTCCGGTACAGTCGTTACCTAGTGAATGGCAGCCCCTGAATTTAGGCTTAGCATCTGACCAGTTTTTACCCGGAATTTCCATTACCGGAGGCCGTAAATCCATGACGATCGCTCGGTGGATTGAAGCCTCAATGCCTCATGAGGTGATTTATAGTCCAGGTGCGCCGGATGGGATTATTTTGCACTCGGGAGAGGTCGATCGGCATATCCTCACAACCTTTGAAGATCCAGAAATGCGTCAGGCGGGCGAACTCTTTACAACCCGGAAAATTGCCGCCAAGGGATTACATTTTTTGATGGTTCAACCCGATGACTCTGGCATGACTCAGAGTGGGCTGTGGCTGTTGCGGAGTGGTACGCTGCTTTAGGTTCTTTTATCTTTATGGGTAGTCATGGCGCA
>JAJAYH010000371.1 GCA_026786325.1 Alkalinema sp. CAN_BIN05
GCACATGACCAATCGGCGGACAAAAATGAGTGCCGTCGATCGCCCGAACTGTTAATAATGTAATCTCGGTTTCAAAGGTCACAAAACCTTCAATAATCACCCGATCGTTCTGTGTTCGGCCTTTATCATGGGCATAGTCCCAAGCAGGCAATATATCTGCTTCTGTTTTAATAGTGCTTTGGCCTTTGCCTGATGAACTCATCACAGGCTTAACAACACAAGGGAGTCCAATTTCTTCAATCGCCTTTAAATACTCCTCTTGAGTATCTGCAAACCGATAGGGTGATGTTTTTAGTCCTAAGGTTTCCCCCGCAAGACGACGAATGCCTTCTCGGTTCATGGTCAGAAATGTCGCTTGAGCCGTGGGAATTACGTTCCAGCCTTCTTTCTCTAGTTCAACTAATGTTGCCGTAGCGATCGCTTCAACTTCTGGCACAATCAGACTCGGTTTTTCCAATTCAATCAACGATCGCAATGCCGCACCGTCAAGCATATTAATCACATGCGATCGATGGGCAATTTGCATTGCAGGCGCATTAGCATAGGAATCCACCGCCACCACTTCAATCCCTAACCGCATCGCCTCGATCGCAACTTCACGGCCCAACTCCCCAGAACCCAGTAGTAATAACCGATGCGAATCCGGATTGCCCGGTGTAGTCCATTCAGTCCAAGCAGAAAGCGACATGATCCAAGATTCCTTACTGTAAAACTCCTAAGAACTATAGCGAGTTACGGGGCAATACAACTAGAGAATCAATTCACAAAACTAAACGGGCGCTACTAAAAATTTAAGCCAGAAATTTAAGCATTAGAATGATTCGTCAGCCAGCGATCGAGGCCAGCAGATGATGCAAAGTCGAGGAGTGCCGCTAAGAAATCATCAAGTTGGTTGATAGAAACTTGCCGCACAGTTGCTTCTAGTGGCTCATTCAGCAATCCAATCTGACGGTTGAGTAGGCCAGGAACAATGGACAAGAACAATGAACAGCGCCTTATCTTTTGCATCGCGTGCTTGACCGCGTTATTTTCAATTTTCTCTCCTAAGAGGTGATATCAATCATAATTCATGGGTCAAATAGATCACATTTAGAATGGCAACAATGCTAGAGGATAGTTCGTAACACCACGGGCCATCATCCTTTACAAATCAGGCCATTATGAATACTGCCTTTGCTATTCGCCGTCTTGTCGAAGAAGCCCTCCATACAAAATGTCTAACTCCAGAGGTAGAAAATGCTATCAACTTTGAATTGACACAAACGGGTTATGTTTCAGCGGTGGACTATGAAGCTCTGGAGCTGATGATAGAAGAAATGGATGAGGGACGGATCCATTTAGTTGCCAGCCACTCAGATAATTCTTTGCCCAGTACCCAAATTCCCCGACAACGATATGCTGCACGCGTCCGCTTGACGCTAAACTGTTCGGTGTGAATTTCCCATGAATGACTTATAGGAACTGGGTAGCGACGATTTATGGCAAGAATTAATGACAGTTATCTAAAACTCAAAGCAGGATACTTGTTCCCAGAAATTGGACGACGGGTCAGTGCATTTGCCCAGGCTAATCCCGATGCGAAGATTATTCGGCTGGGAATTGGCGATGTGACGGAGCCGTTACCTCAAGCTTGCCGCGATGCCATGGTGCTGGCGGTCCACGATATGGGCGATCGTAGCAAATTCAAGGGCTATGGGCCGGAACAGGGCTACGAATGGCTACGGGAAAAAATTGCGACCCAAGACTTTAAGGCACGCGGCTGTGATATTGATGCCTCTGAGATTTTTATTTCAGACGGCTCTAAATGTGACTGTGGTGCGATTTTAGACATTCTAGGTTCGGATAATCGGATTGCGGTAACGGATCCGGTTTACCCGGTCTATGTTGATACTAATGTGATGGCGGGGAACACAGGCGACATGAATGACAAGGGCGAATATGACGGCCTCGTATATCTGCCTATCACTGCTGAAAATGACTTCACAGCGGCGATTCCCACGGAAAAGGTTGATTTAATCTACCTTTGTTTCCCGAATAACCCAACGGGGGCGACGGCGACGAAAGCGCATCTAGAGGCATGGGTTGCTTATGCGCGCAAGCATGGTTCGATTATTTTGTTTGATGCAGCTTATGAGGCATTTATTCAAGATCCTGACATGCCCCATTCAATTTTTGAAATCGAGGGTGCGCGGGATTGTGCCATAGAATTCCGATCGTTTTCCAAGAACGCAGGATTTACCGGAACCCGTTGTGCGATGACTGTTGTACCGAAGTCGCTGAAGGGTAAAACTAAGGACGGACAAGACGTTGAGCTGTGGGGATTGTGGAATCGTCGTCAGTCCACGAAGTTCAATGGCGTTTCGTACATTGTCCAACGTGGTGCGGAAGCGGTGTATTCCCCAGAAGGACAAGCACAGACGAAAGCATTAATTCAGTTCTATATGGAGAATGCGAAGATTATTCTAGATCGGTTGACAGCGATCGGAATTAGTGTGTATGGCGGAACAAATGCACCCTATGTTTGGGTGAAAACGCCGCAGGGACTGTCAAGCTGGGATTTCTTCGACAAGTTGCTGAGTGTGTGCAATGTTGTGGGAACGCCGGGTTCTGGTTTTGGCGCGGCGGGTGAAGGGTATTTCCGAATCTCTGCGTTCAATAGCCGGGAAAATGTAAACGAGGCGATGGATCGCATTGAGGCGAAGTTTAAGGCGTAGAATTACTATTTCCCAGTGTTGTCTCCTTTGCAACGAGACGATACTGGGAGACAAAACACTTAGAAGTACTTTTGTACTAAAATAATTATCCAGTCCTGAATACTGTTTTATATGTCGTCGTCTCACACTCCATTGCCATTGCAAGTTGCGGCTTCGCTTAAGACCTTAAGTGGTGATGATCTTAAGGTGATGGTTGTGCTGTGTTTTCAGGCGTTTAATTGCGATCGGACGGCATTGACCCTTGAGCAGATTGAAGCCTTGGGAAATATTTCGCGGCATGTTTTGAAGCCATGTTTGAATCGACTGATGCGGCGGGCTTGGGTGATTCAGGATGGTCCGCTGTATCGGTTAGCACTGCAATTGCCAGAACTTGAGACATTGAATTTAGTACCCGTGAATTATGATCCGGCGCTGGGAATTCGGCCTCAACGGGTTCAGGCAAATCTGTTGTATCCCGATGGGCCTTGGTTGACGGAGACGGGTTTTTTATTGGAAGACTTTGTACGCGATCGGGTGGAGGTGTGGCGCAAGGGCGATCATTACAATGCGCGGGCATTTGGGGCGATGGCGACGGAAGATGTGATGGGGATTGTGTGTAAACATTATGCAAAATATGAAAACCATGGAAATTTAGAAATTGATTGGCATAGTTTTTGTTTAAAGAATCAACGCTATCTCCAAAATGTTAAGCAGCGCTTAGATGCAGGGGTTGAAATCGAGAAAACCGAGCAGGCGCAGGTGATAGCGAAGTTACCGATATTACAGCAGCATTCATCTGGGGTATACGCCTCTGAAATGGAACCCGATACGTCGCCCATAACGTCCACTCTGACGACAATTAATGTAACAAAAACCATGGCCGCATTGACTCAGACTCGGGCATTCCCAACTCAAATGCTTACGACTGTTCGAGAGGTTCGATCGTTGTCTCGGCTCGATCGGCTGAATTTGTGGGTTCAAGATCCAATTTTGCGACGGGAAGCGGAACGTGAGGCAAAAGCGGCGGGCTATGGCATTGAGCGCAGTGAAGCCGGGATTGCATTTCGAGTCGTGGATTTGGAGAATTGCGAGGATTTTTAAGCTTTGGAACTAACAACTGAACAATTACCATTGTTGACGATCGCGATTTTTGTTGTGGCTTTTTTGTATTCATCCGTTGGTCATGC
>JAJAYH010000372.1 GCA_026786325.1 Alkalinema sp. CAN_BIN05
GTGTTACCTATGTCGGAGAATTCCTGGCCCGAAAACGATTCCTCGCAGGGGTCTGAATACGGCGCGATCCATCTGCCTGATTTGTTGGGAGATGCGATCGCTTTAGAAGGTGAAGGTTGTTTTAAGTCGTCGCCTTTAGATGATGGATTTGAAGGGCGACGGCTTAAGTCAGCATTCATGTTGGCTGGGGCTTGGGGTTCGATGTACCTGGTTCACACGTTTACCTATGGTCTTTGGCTGATGTCTGGTTTGTCTTGCCTAATGGCAATTCACTTACTTCGGGCATTTATCGCAACTCCCAAGCTTGAAGCGCCTGCATTAGATTCCGGCATGTTGGTAGATAGTTTGATGCCACTAGTAACCCTACTAGTTTCCGCGAAGAATGAGGAAGCGGTCATTGAAGGACTGGTAAGAAATCTATGCAATCTAGATTATCCAAGCGATCGCTACGAGCTTTGGATTGTCGATGATGCGAGCAGCGATCGGACGGCGGAGATTTTAATTCAATTGCGTGGTGAATTTCCGCAATTAAACATATTCCGCAGAACCGCTGGAGCATCAGGTGGGAAGTCTGGGGCTTTGAATCAAGTATTTATGAAAACTAAGGGTGAATTCTTAGTTGTGTTTGATGCAGATGCGCGAATTCAGCCAGACTTTTTGCAGAAAACATTGCCTATTTTTTTGACAGGCGATCGGATTGGGGCGGTTCAACTCCGTAAAGCGATCGCACAATATGAACGGCCCGGTTCTCCTGAAAAAAATAACTTTTGGGTCAAAGGTCAACATGCAGAAATGTTACTTGATGCCTTTATGCAACAGCAGCGGATTGCGATCGGTGGATTGGGAGAATTGCGTGGGAATGGTCAGTTTGTAAGACGATCGGCCTTAATTGAATGCGGTGGCTGGAATGAAGAAACAATTACAGATGATTTAGATTTAACCTTCCGATTGCATTTGAATCAATGGAATATTCAATGTTTGACCATTCCTCCAGTGTATGAAGAAGGAGTCACAACAGCGAAGTCATTATGGCATCAACGTAATCGCTGGGGAGAAGGCGGCTACCAACGTTATTTGGATTACTGGCGCTTCATTGTTCGCAATCGGATGGGAACCACTAAGACAATAGACTTAGGCGTGTTTTGGATCATGCAATACTTTCTGCCAACGGCGGCCATCCCAGACTTTTTCTGGTCAATCAAGTATCAGCATAGTTTGATGTTAACGCCGCTTTCAATTTTGACCTTTGTCTTCTTTGTCGCAAGTACAACTCGTGGTCTCCGTCGGCTGAAGTTATCGTCTGGTGGCACTTACGACAACGTATGGCAAGGCTGGGGACTGCCTTTAGTCGAGGCATTACAGGGATTTGTATACATGATGCATTGGTTTGCTGTTGTGGGGAGCGTCACGACCCGTATGGCATTTGTGAAAAAACGACTGAAATGGGTGAAGACCGTTCACACCGGGTAAATCTATGATCAATATCTACTAGTTACGATCGAGCATTATGTTCATCAAAATGTCGGCGCAAAAGTTCATGAACAAAGCGATATCGCCCACCCACCTGCTGCAACAATCCAATATTGTGGGCATATTCTAAAAATTTTGCATAGTTCCAAGGAATCACATTCTGCCGCCACAACAACAGCCGCAACACACCATGCTGAATACAAGGCAACCCGCCGGAAAATAATCCCGACATCAATCCACTGCCAATTCCCACCCACAACGAAAATCGGGCATCCACAATCCCCAACGCAATCAACAGCACTACCCGAGCAATCAAACTGCCAATCATAGTGGCCAATACAATCACCACCGCCGTATTTTTCAGCGATTCCCATATGCCTTGATTCGGGGACGCGGATGATCGCACTCCCGCCTGCAACCCAGAAATAACAGCAATAAAGCAGCCATAGCTAACAAAAACTGCCGCACCCCATCGCAGCCCCAGCCAGACATTACCCAAGATCCAATGGTGAACCAAAATCCCAATGCCCAGGATAGCGCCCACACTTAACCCAGCCAGCAATCCCATTTTAAAGCGTCGCCACGACCAGCCCAAACGAACGGGTTCAATTTCTTCATTGTCCAGTAAATCCGCAATCGAACTGAGGATAGGTAATGCCTGAAGCCAGTCCCACAGGTCTTCTCGGCTATACACGCCATATAGCATCCCGCCCGCTAGAGCGATCGCAATCCCAAAGACTTGAATTTCCGGTAGCAAATCAAGATTGAGATTAATAATTGTAAAAATCAATCCACACAGAATTGAAATAATCACCCCACAAAGCAATCGGTACAGAATACGATCGTGTTTATTTCCGAGCCAACTGGGTTGCATTCGTTCAATCGCCAGTTCGGGTTTCGACTGCACCTTGAGCTGTCGTGCAAGCCAAGTGAGATAGCGAATGGTTTGGGCGCGACTAGGCGATTGCCAAGCGGTGGGTTTGAGCGATCGTTCAAAACATTGATCTATATAAAGACCGAGCAATTCAGTTGCCGTATGAATCTGACGACCTTGATAAACAGCCACCATCATCATCAACATCAACGGCGATCGGACTAGTTCTCGCAGGGTTGGTTCGGCTTGCAGCGTTTCCCAGCGTAAGGTCCGATCGGCCATTTCCAAATATCGCTGAATTTGTTCGTCGGAAAGGGGTTGAAGGTAAATGGCCCCATTCAGTTCAGTGAGTTTACGGCGGCCCAATTCATACTCTTCTAACCGACAACAAACTACACAATGGGGATAACTCGTGGTTTGGAGAAATTGATTAATCGCGTCAATACAACGTTCTTGCCGATCGAGACCCACTTCATTCAGGCTATCCAGCAGCAAAATCAAACTCTCATCCCGTAGCCATTCCAACGCGATTGTACTGTCAATATTATAGAGCCGCTTCAACCGTCGAGCGATCCAGTGCTCTAGGGTCGGAGCCTCGTCATCCCAAGCCGAAAGATCTAACAGGACCGGAATGGGAGCCATGGTTTCTGCCCCCGCACGCTCCAGCGTCAGGGTCGCAAATTTCAATACTTCGGTGCTTTTACCCGAGCCGGGATTTCCCACGATCAGAAGTTTGCCATCAATTTCAATTTGGCTATAAATCGCCTCTAGGGACTGCGGCACCATGGTTAATGATCCCAATCGCACGCGGGGACGACCGACTAACTCGCGTCGATCTTGAAACTGGAGATCGATCGAAACCTGCAGATTAAGGGATGAATCCTGGAGTCGGCGGGCATATTCACTTTTTAAAATACGAAGTAACCGTTTGCGCGGTTCGGCAGTGTCTGTCAGAGCAGCGGGCAGGGCAGCAGCGGGCTTGATGAGATTGATAACTTTTTGAGAAACTTGCAATAACTTTTGAATCACTTCCAAACGAGCGGTGACAGTACCCGAGATCGCCGTCAATACCGTCACAATAGCGCTGAGCGTCTTGAAATCAGGACTCTGACTAAACGTTGTCCACCATTGCTGCACATCCGATATAACGGGCAACAAGAGCAGACACTCGCCCAATAAAGATCCTAAATTCATACCAATGCCCTCGTACGCCGCTATCCGTTATTCTACAGACGCATTTCCGTATAATATCTAAAAATAGACGAGGAAAGAATTTGGGGTAACATAAACACCATAATTCCTTCCTCGCCGACATTCTTAATATTCGCAATAATCTAACTACTGCCGCTCTATCGGCTCAAGTGCGTCAGCAACGGACGAGCTACAGCCGATCGCCCTTGATGTTTTTGCACCACTTCCCGGAATTCTGCACCCTCGACGGTTTCCATCTCCAGCAGTAACTCGACTAATTCATCGACCAGCTCACGATTTTCACTAATTATCTTGCGGGCATCTTCGTAACAAGACACCGCGATCGCCCGCACCTGTTGATCGATCATTTCCGCTATTGCCTGAGAGTAGTCGCCTTGACCACTGTCTCCTCCCCGTGAATACATATCTCCAGCCCCTTCCAAGGCCACCGGACCTAAATCTGACATACCAAACTGAGTCACCATTTGACGGGCAATCTGGGTGACTTTTTTAATATCGCTGGTGGCACCGGAGTCCATTTCATCTTCCCCAAAGACCTCCACATCCGCCGCTCGACCGCCCATCAACACCCGGATTTTGTCCATCATCCAAGCCCGAGTGTAAAGTCCACTATCAATGGTATCTTCGTTCGCCACGGTCTGGGAAAAGCCTTCGATGCCACCGGACCTAGGAATAATCGTCACCTTATTCAATTCGTCCGCATGGGGTAACAACGTCGTTAGTAACGCATGACCAACCTCGTGATAGGCCGTCATCCGCTTTTTCTTACTGTCGAGCAATGGATTCATACTCAAACCGATCGTAATCCGATCGAGCGCATCCTCGACTTCCTGCATCGTCACTTCTTCCATGCGACGACGGGCGGTCAAGATAGCGGCTTCATTCAATAGATTGGCCAGATCCGCACCCGAAAACCCAGGAGTCCGACGGGCAATAGCCGACATTGAAAGCTCGGGAGCTATTTTTTTCGTCTTTGCATGAACTTCCAAAATCCCCAAGCGACCATTAAAAGTAGGCAAATCTACATTAATTTGACGATCGAAACGACCGGGCCGCAGCAATGCTTGATCCAATACATCCGCCCGGTTAGTCGCCGCAATCACAATCACGCCGGAGTTTCCTTCAAAACCATCCATCTCCGTCAGCATTTGATTCAGTGTCTGCTCACGTTCATCATTACCGCCGCCAATGCCTACGCCACGCTGACGACCAACGGCATCAATTTCGTCAATAAAAATGATACAGGGTGCATTTTCTTTAGCTTTCTTAAATAAATCCCGTACCCGAGACGCACCCACACCCACAAACATTTCGACAAACTCAGATCCTGAAATACTGAAGAACGGAACACCCGCTTCCCCGGCAATAGCTTTCGCTAACAGTGTTTTCCCGGTTCCAGGTGGGCCAATTAACAACACTCCCTTTGGAATTTTTGCGCCAACTGTCGTGAATTTCTCAGGCTGCTTCAAGAACGTCACCACTTCTTGGAGTTCTTCTTTGGCTTCCTCAATCCCCGCCACATCTTCAAACATCACGCCCGTCTTCGCATCCATCTGAAAGCGTGCGCGAGACTTGCCAAAGTTCATGGCTTGACCGGGACCACCAGGAGAATTGGCCGATCGCTTCAAAATCAGCATCAACCCGCCAATCAAAAATATCACAATCAAAAGCTGCATCAGCATCCCCATGGCCGCCGAACTTTCCGCATTATTTTTCACCTCAACCGGAACTTTTGCGTCGGTGAGGGTGGTTAGCAGTTCAGTATTTGAATCACTAAACAGCATCACATCGATCGGTTGGTCCTGTTGCTTACCATTGGCATCCCGGCGGGCGCTATTTTTTAGATAAACCTTGGCTGTTTTTTGAATGTCATTGATTTCGACGCGCTCCACTTCATTCTTACGCGCCTTCTGAATCAGCTCGCTATAACTCAGGGAAGCTTTTTGGGCCATGGCAGGAGGCATCATAAAACTAGCCCCGATCGCCTGACTCACGACAATCCCCAACAAAACTTTGGCCATCCCTATTTTTTTCTTCGTAATGCGCTTCGGTGTGGCTATTGAACCGGGAATTGGGAATTGGATCTTCATGCTGCCTGCCATGCCTAGCCAAAATGTAATATGAATGGTGTGTCTACATAGTTTACCCCCGATCGCCTCTGGTTGACAGAGGACAGATGTCAACCCCGATATGAAGTCTTCACAGCAAAATAGCTTTAAGTCATCCGAAATCGATTCAAAAGTTCTGATATTCCTAACGTGCGATCGCTTTTTTGATGGCAAATAGTAACTATAATTTTCCGGTTTATCAACTTCTGTATCAGTTGGTAGGTATATGTTTCGATAGGCTTGGAGATGGAAATTCCCGTGTTAGGTTGAGAACAACAGACCGGAGTAATGTCTCACCTGTCTAACCCACTGCAATATATTAGGCAATTTCCATGAAAGCACCACTCCATTGGCAAGATTCAACCTGGCACCGAATTCTTCCGATCGTGCTTATCTTTTGGCTGAGCGCGAGCTTGGTTTTGGACTTCTTGGTTATGCCTGTTCTCTACACATCGGGCATGATGGCCGAGAGTCATTTTGTTTTGGCAGGTCAGGCATTGTTTGGAGCTTTTAACCGCATGGAACTAGTGCTAGGTGCATTAGTTTGCGTTGGATTCTGGGTAAAGCAGGAGATGCCTATTACTGAACGAGAATCACCGTTCCGCAATTTACCGATCGCCTTTTTGTTGTTAGGTATCGCTGTTCTCTGCACCTATTTCGTGACTCCAACCATGAGCGGTCTTGGATTTATTGAAGAATCAACTGGCATTGTCCCTGAACAAATGAATACGATGCACAGTGTCTATTGGATGATCGAAAGTGTAAAACTGGCAGGCATTACGGTTCTATTTAGTCGTGACTTTCAACTGTTTCACTAATACGTTCAGTAATATCAGATAAAACTTCGGATGCTGAAATCTCAAGTTCTAATCCTTCAGCGTCCAATACTTCAGCCTCTCCAAAAAAAAGCAATTTCGCTGCCATCACGGCAAAACTGATGGCAGCGATCGTTTTAGCGAGTTGAGGCGGCAGAACTTGAGCCGTGCCTTCACCCACAATTACACCCAACAAACTGGCCAACACCAACGCCGCTACCGACCCTAAAAATACAGCTTTTGGAAACTTACTGGATCCACTCAATGCGATCGCAGCAAACTGGCTTTTATCACCAAGTTCTGCCAAAAACACAGTCACAAAACTAAGCCCTAACAAATTCCAATCCATTAATCCATCCCCGCTACATCAACAAATAGCAAGACCGATACGATGAGCAAAATCGTTCCCGTCGCCAGTTCTAAACGTCTTGGCGTTAGCAATTTTGATAACCACTGTCCCAACAGAACACCAACGAGACTTGTACTAATAAGAGCAAGCGCTGACCCAGCAAAAACAACCCAGGGTTTGTGGGACTGGGCACTCAAAAGCAATGTCGCTACCTGAGTTTTATCACCAAGTTCAGCTAGAAAAATCGTGACAAAAGTAGACGTGAAACAACGACTCATGGCCGAAAGGTCCGATTCGTCGGCTGGAGTTTCGGAAATTAGTTGCTGATCTGGTAGGTCTGTCAGAGGATCTGTCAACGGCGATAAGTCTGGAGACATGACAAAGTATGTTTCATTTTCTTTTCATTATCCATAATAGTGATAGTGATCACTATCGGCAAGGCTAAATTCCCACAGCCCGATCGAACACCAACATTTCCAAGCTACGATCGCCGTAAACCCCTTCAATTTGTTCACGACAGCACTCAATGGCAAAGTCGTTTACATCGTCTGGAGCAACATCAAATAGGGTTTGAAAGGTCTCTGGAGTGACCCGACAAAAGGATGGGCGCTTCTCGTAGATGTTGCATTCGCGAGTTTCAGCGTTAAAATTGATGCACCAGCCGTCTTCTCCCACCATGCTCAGGTAGGTGGTCATTTCCGGCTCATTCAGATATTCGCCAAGATCAGGCCGATCGGTGGGGTCAAGATTGCAGCAAGCCCCACAATTTTTCACACATTGCCAAGTCGCCATTTCGGGAGTCTCCGAGAATTAGTTTGTCTATTGTCGAATATTGTTGGAGTGTAGGACGATCGTTTTAGTTTTAGTTTTGTTAACTTTCTGAGAATGGGTTGTATTGCCCCCGAAAATATGGGGTAATCATGAGTGAGAGTATTTAGATCCGCTTCAGGCGAGGATTGGGGGAGTAATGGACTTCTTGAATGGAATTGATTTCACCGTTGTTTTCCAGCTAACGACTCTGGCACTAATCGTAATTGCAGGGCCAGCGATTGTTTTTGTGTTGTTTCTACGGGGTGGTGATCTGTAATTACAGATCATTCGCGTAAAAGTTTTACAAGAGAGTAGCTTTAAGGTTCAGTCTTTTACTAGGCTGGGCTTTTTTATTTACTTATGTTAAAAATTTGAGCATGTTCCAGCATGTCGGAAGGTGGTTTTAACGAATCGATCGTGGTACCGATCGTCGCACCTGTCACAATTCCCCAGTAAAAACCCAGGACACACGTTTAGGTATCCTGGGTTTTTTGGTGATTAATTAACCAATAGAGTGATTAAAAAGTCCTAAACAACGTTAATTAATTGAGATTTTAGAGGATACCGAGTTGAGCCAAGATACCCTTTCCGGTTAGCAATTCAGTCGCGAAACCGATCGCCAACCCCATCATTGCCATGCGTCCGTTCAAAACTTCAGAAAAGATTGTGAAACCAGGCTTAGATTCTGCATTTTTCATGATCCGAAGACTCCAATTGAAGAGGTTTGGTTCAGGTGTTAACCTGCTTATGGAACAAGATTAACATTTGTAACGGATCTTGACAAGCGATCGGACTCTTCGGAAAACCGCCCTTGTTGATTTTGGTCGCCGTCACATCTAAATCAGATCCCGACATTTGCACCTTGCGACAACATCTCAATCTTGCGGTGAATAGTTTGCACGGCTTCATGAATAGAACTGGCCAGCTTTGGAAAATCCTGCATCAAGAAATCCGTATCCATGGCATCCTGCGCATCAATTTCTTCCAGCAAGTCAGGTATTGTACGAGTCTTGTCACGATAGAGCTTCAGCAGCGCCACCAAATCGTAGATATAGTCCTCGATATGGGTGAGATTGCGATCGACAAAATCCATCGGCCCCACCAGCTCCCGCGTCAGGTCTGCCGCCAACTGGCCAAACAATGCCTGCTTCTCTTGATCAATCAATATATTCTGAGTCGAGCGCAGTTCATTGAGCGCACCTTGAGTTCGGTAGCTTGGGAACGAAAACGCGTTTCCGAGTGGCGTAAGTTACTTTCGGCATAGCGACGACCGACAAATTGTGCAAATTGCTGTCCCATCACTTGCACCGCCGTAAGCAAACTATCTTCAATTTCCACCGTCTCCTTCGAGAACCACATCACCACGCCCATGGACAGATCGCCATGGTAACAAGGAATCCCAATCACACTTTTAAATTCCGTAATTTGCGATGACTTTTTCAGTCCTTTGGAACCCGTACCAAATCCTGCCCATACGCATCTCCTACCAACAACGACTCAATCCTGTATAGTCTAGGAAACCTTTCCGCTCGATCTGAGTAAAACCTTGGTTATATTCGTTTTCGTACCCACGTCAATGATGTACGACCCTAGGAAAATCAGTGATTTAAAATCAAGCTGGAAAGCAAGACTTCGCTATCCCCCATTTCGTTCACCGTGCCGCATCGCTATCTTCTTTTTAACAAGCCCTTTAACGTCCTCAGTCAGTTCACTGACACACAGGCCGTAGGCACCGCTCAACGGAGCACCCTCAAAGACTTCATCCCGGTTCCTGATGTCTATCCCGTCGGTCGGCTAGATCATGACAGCGAAGGGCTAATGATTCTGACTAGTCATGGCGAACTTCAGCATCATCTCAGTCATCCAAAATTTGCCCATCCCCGCACTTACTGGATCCAAGTCGAAAATATCCCCACATCGGATGCACTTCAGCAACTACGCGGCGGCGGCTTGAGCATCCAAAATTACCTCACCCGTCCAACAAC
>JAJAYH010000373.1 GCA_026786325.1 Alkalinema sp. CAN_BIN05
CAATTGAACGGCCAAAAAAAACAGCGATTGTTCTACAGTGGTAAGCAGAAGCGCCACACCCTGAAAGCTCAAGTCGTGGTCGATTATCTGAGCGGATTGATCGTCTGTACTGCGTTTGGCAAAGGACGAACCCATGATTTTCGGCTGTTTAAGGAACACCGCCTTCCGTTTGGTCCCGACCAGATGTGCCTGGTAGACCGAGGCTACCAAGGCATTGCCAAGTTCCATGACGAAAGCTACTTGCCACACAAGAAAAAAAAGGGTGAGAAACTGACCTCTAAACAACGGCGCTTCAATCGTCGCTTAGCTCAGATTCGTGTCAAAGTGGAGCATGTCAACCGGAAATTGAAGATTTTTCGTATCCTATCTGAGCGCTATCGTAATCGGCGCAAGCGATTTGGACTTCGTTTCAATCTGATTGCGGGCTTGCTCAACTATGAGTTAACTCATCCCATTTGATTCATGCAGGAGGTCTATTGCCGAAATGATCGCCGCACAACTCTTTAACGCCCGATCGAACAATGCGATCGCCACAATTTATGGAGCCGTCACCAGTGGTACCAACTGGCAATTTCTCACATTACAAGGCACCCAAATCAAACTCGATACCACCGAATATTTTATCAACGACATCGAGAAAATCCTAGGAATCCTCTACCAATCAACCCAAACCGAAAACTAATCCAAATCCTCAATTCTCATAGAACAAAAAATAGTCCAGACCCTTGTAACTTAATTTCTAGGACAGATCGCTATTTATGCATTCAGATTTCCAGATAACGAGACTTTATCCGCTTCATTACCAAACGTTAACCAAATCTTGTTTCACTGAGAACTGATCGTGCTGAATAATAGTAAAGTCTCTCATTGTGTCAATCGTATTCTTTAATGATTACTTTTATTGTTCAGCGTGGGTCCATGCGAACGTGGGGACTATTTTTATTGGCATTAAGTTTAGTTGGCTGCGGTCGATCGCTAGATCTGAAAACGACGGAAACTAAGCTCAAGGAAGAACTCATAAAACAAGGCGTGGGTTCTCTGAAACAGGTGAGTTGTCCAGACGTTTTACCAGTAGGTAAAGCGTTTACTTGTACTGGGATTTTTGAATCGGGAATTGGGTTTGCAATTCCGGTACAACACCAGGAAGACGGCGATAAACTTAAGGCCGAGATTCCGAGCATTAAAGGAATGCTTAATATGGATCAAATCCTGAAGACAATTCGAGAAGAATTGAAAATGGGCGAGGGTGCAACGATCGATTGTGCGGTGAGTTCGCCCTATCGAATGGTGACATTGGGCAGTACTTTTGAATGTACACTGATGGCGACGACTGAGGATTCTCCTGTGCCGGACAAGCTTAAGGGCTTAGATAAGGGTGTGGATGGCAAAGAGAATAAACTGCCTCTGCCTGCGGTCAAAGAATCAGACAAAATTGAGATCTCGATCGCCTCTTCTGGGGATGTCACTTGGCAACGAATGGTGGCGGCGGCTCCCGGATCTACAAAGCTAGGAGCTTCGGTTAAATCAACTGAAAAACCAGCGGTAGAAGCTCCTGACAAGCTTACTAACTCTGCACCGATCGCCCCTGATAAAAAAACAACGCCACCAGCGGATTCTGGTGATGTGCCCTACGACTCCTAAACCTTATTTCTGAAATCATTCACTAGGAATTAGTAACTATGTCTACATTGTTTGAAACTGCCGTCAAAGGTGGACCCACCATGATTCCTATGGGGCTATTGTCCGTTGCAACTCTGGCTTCTGGAATCGATCGTGCCATTTTTTGGTTTAATCTTTATCGCACTGAAGATCAAATAGCTCATCGAATTTTAGCAGCAGCGCGTTATAGTTTGGCCGATGCCAATCAATTAGCAAAGGAAGCTGGAGCACAGCCGATCGCTCGTTTTATGCAAGCTTCTTTAAAACTTGTGAATCCCACACCCGAAGCATTTCGTCTTGCCATGGAAACAGCAAGTGAACATGAATTTGAAAAGATGGAAAAGGGAGATAAATTGCTGGAAACTTCTGTAGCATTAGGTCCACTCCTAGGGCTGCTAGGAACGGTAACAGGTCTTATGGCGACTTTCTCCAGTTTGGATAGTAGTGGAGCCGGAGGAGTAGATACGGGGAAAACGGCAGCCGGGATTGGGGAAGCACTGATAACGACGGCGGCGGGGATGATTCTGGCAATTGTTGCAATGTTGATCCTGAGGGTTTGTGTATCGTTTGCCTCACAGCAGTTGAGCTATTTTGCTAAAGTTGGTGGTGAGTTAGAGCTGATCTATCGTGAATGCTGGTATGAACCTCGGATGGAAGAGCAAGCAAGAGCAAGGGATTCTCTGGAACGTCAATATTACGATGAAGCTAGAAGTGAATCCAAGAGTGAATTCAGGAATCAATCTGAACCTAGGGATGAAGCCAGAATTGAGTATTGACCTAGTGTTGAGTTGTTTAAGAAATTGAGTAGGAAATTATTATTATGGGATTACGAAATCGCCGTCGGGCGGCCACTCCAGTCCCGGAGCCAAATTTGGTGCCGATGATGGACGTGGTTGTTACAATTTTAATTTTTTTCGTTCTGGCCTCTATGGCTCCTAAGGCAAAGATGATTAAAAACGTCGCGTTGCCGAGTGCAGATAAAGGAAAGGTGGAAGAAACATTGCCCAATCCATTGGTGATTGGGATTAATAAGCAAGGCCAAACTATGGTGGATAATCAGCCGCTTGATGACCTGGCAATGGGGCAAAAGGTTGTGGAGTATTTGAATAAGAATGCAAAAGGGGCGGTTGTTCTTAAAGCCGATAAGGGTTTGCAATATGAACAAGTGGTAAAGAAACTCGGAGTATTGCGCGATGTAGGCGGCGATCGGGTTTCGCTGGCGTTGGAATGAAGAATTGAGAATTTGAATTAGTTTTCGGTTTAAGAGTCTTTCGATCGATTCCTGCTTTCCTCTGGAGTTCTTGGACAAAAATATTATCCAAACAGAGTTTAAAGATCGCAAGTATGCGGATAACGCTGTTGGATGTGATGCAATATCTCAAGGCTGAATATCCTCGTGCGTTCAAGCGCTGCTGACCAATAGGTGGCCTATGATTAGGGCGTGGAAATGAGACAGGCTGATTTGAGGAGGAAATGAGATGACTGGGACGACGATCGCATGGTTGATGATTGCCGCGACAATGGTGGTGGCTTATCTGTTGGGATCCTTTCCGACGGGCTACCTCGTTGCAAAGTATAAAGGAATTGACATTCGTAAAGTTGGGTCAGGTTCGATCGGAGCCACTAATATTCTCCGAACTCTCGGCAAAAAAGCGGGTGTTGCGGTGATGTTGCTCGATATTCTGAAGGGCGTACTGGCCGTGTATGCAGTGTATTGGCTATACATATCGTTTTTTGGTGAGACAATTTGTCGCTTAGACGAAGGTACCCGCGCCGCGATCGCAGATGTCGCTAATGCCGCACGAACCGGAGATAACAGATCCATCGCTACATTCGATAATCCAGAGGCAACCTTCTGCCTTAATCTAGCGCTATATCAGCCTTGGATTGCCGTTAGTGCCGCCATTTTCGCAATTTTGGGCCATAGTAAACCTGTATGGCTTGGGTTTAAAGG
>JAJAYH010000374.1 GCA_026786325.1 Alkalinema sp. CAN_BIN05
ACGTTGGCCTATCCAAAATACTATGGAGAGGTGTCCATATTGTAACTAATTGTTGCAGGTTTTACGCCCCAAGGCCGCAACGATCGCGCCTTTCTTGCAAAGAGTTCTCAGACTAGTTACACTTCGTTATACACACAGAACTGAAGTTTTCAATGCAATGTGTCAGTCTGTCGGCTCAAGGTTTTGGGTTGACGTGGGGCCAATTAAAAGTGAGTGGGGGATCGTAAACGATCGCTTGCGTCTGGTACATTTACAGTACCTAGCACTTTGAATAAAAGGCTCTAGATTAAGCATCGCAGTCGTTATTAATAGGAGAAGCGTAGTTAAATGGGACTACCTTGGTACCGTGTTCATACCGTCTTGATCAATGATCCAGGTCGGCTTATTGCCACTCACCTGATGCACACTGCTCTGGTTGCTGGCTGGGCTGGCTCGATGGCGCTTTACGAATTAGCGATCTTCGATCCAAGCGATCCAGTTTTGAACCCAATGTGGCGTCAAGGCATGTTCGTAATGCCCTTCATGGCTCGTTTGGGCGTGACAGGGTCTTGGAGCGGCTGGAGCATTACGGGGGAGTCTGGCGTTGATCCAGGCTTTTGGTCGTTTGAAGGTGTTGCGCTGGCGCACATCGTTTTATCTGGCTTGTTGTTTTTGGCAGCAGTTTGGCATTGGGTTTATTGGGATTTGGAACTTTTCCGCGATCCACGGACAGGCGAGCCTGCTCTCGATTTGCCGAAGATGTTCGGAATTCATTTGTTCTTGTCAGGGCTACTTTGCTTTGGTTATGGAGCCTTCCACCTAACGGGTCTGTGGGGACCAGGGATGTGGGTTTCTGATGCTTACGGAATAACTGGAAGTGTCCAGCCTGTCGCACCAGAGTGGGGACCATCTGGGTTTAATCCGTTCAATCCGGGCGGCGTTGTGGCTCACCACATTGCCGCTGGAATTGTCGGGATTATTGCTGGATTATTTCACTTGACGGTGCGTCCACCTGAGCGTCTGTACAAGGCCCTCAGAATGGGTAACATCGAAACCGTACTAGCCAGCAGTATTGCGGCGGTGTTCTTTGCAGCGTTTATCGTTGCTGGGACTATGTGGTATGGAAATGCGACCACGCCTATTGAACTGTTTGGACCGACTCGCTATCAGTGGGATAGTGGATTCTTCAAGCAGGAAATTCAGCGTCGAGTTCAGACGACGATCGCTGATGGCGGTACGATCGAAGATGCTTATCATAATATTCCTGAAAAGCTTGCGTTCTATGACTACGTTGGAAACAGCCCCGCAAAAGGTGGTTTGTTCCGTACAGGTCAGATGAATAAGGGTGACGGAATTGCGCAAGGCTGGTTAGGGCATCCGGTCTTTACCGATGCAACTGGACGCGAACTTTTTGTTCGTCGCCTGCCTAACTTCTTTGAGAACTTCCCAACTGTCCTGATCGATGCCAATGGTATCGTTCGGGCTGATATTCCGTTCCGTAAAGCTGAATCTAAACTCAGTTTTGAGCAGACTGGTGTCACCGTAACCTTCCGAGGTGGTCAGTTAGACGGTCAAAGTTTCACAGATGCCGCCATTGTTAAGAAGTATGCACGTTCTTCTCAACTAGGTGAGCCGTTTGTCTTCGATCGTGAAACCTTACATTCTGATGGAACGTTTAGAACTAGCCCTCGCGGTTGGTTTACGTTTGGTCATGCTGTATTTGCGCTTCTATTCTTCTTTGGCCACATCTGGCATGGTTCCCGGACCATCTTCCGCGACGTGTTCGCTGGGATTGATCCGGAGCTAAGTGAAGAGCAGCTAGAGTGGGGCTTTTATCAGAAGCTAGGCGACAAAGCTACGCCTTCTGAGCGAGCTGAAGGCCGAGTCTAGTTATGGGTGAGAGAGTTTAGGGATAGAGTTTGATAACTTTGGCTTTATCTCTAAATATCTCTCATTTGTTCACATCACCTTTTTGAGGAAGAATACCCGTATGGAAAGTGTTGCTTACATTTTGATTTTGTCTTTGGCCATCGGCGTTCTGTTTTTTGCAATTGCGTTTCGGGAACCCCCACGCATTGGAAAATAAATCCCAACTTTTGGGTTTGGATCTGCTCTTTTATTTCATTTTCCCTTAGTGGTTCAACGGAATAAAAGGGCAGATTTTTTTATGGGGATAATAGCGTAAAATAATCAGAGTTAAGGTTCTGAGAATAAGGTCTAAACCTGTGACCAGTATTGCTTTACCGCTTAATTCAGACCAACAACAGAACAAATATCCCGTGCCGATTACTGTCCGATCGGCACAACTTACTGATATTGCTGGAATGTCAAAGGTGTTGGTTCAAGGGTTTAATTTAGTCCCCTATGTTTGGATGCATCCGATCGCTCAGGCGGGTATTCAGGCGGATTTAAAGATGCGGATGGAGCGTAAAAGTTTATACCAAGCGTTTGTAGCCGTTGACCCAGATCTCAATTCAAACTCTATTCTGGGTGCTGTTGTGGGTACTGTCGAAGTAACGCTTCAGAAACCGAATCGTTCTTGCCAGCCCACTTCCTATGCCTATTTAGCTAGTTTGACGGTGGCTCGTGATTATCGTCGCCTTGGAGTGGCTCAGCAGCTTATTCAAGCCTGTGAACGACAGGTTGGTTTATGGAATCAATCAGATTTGTATCTCCACGTTTTGGCAGAAAATGCGGCGGCTCGACGCTTATACTTGCAATTAGGATATGGAATTCATCGGACAATCCGATCGTGGAATCCATCGTTATGGCACGTTGAAGAGCAGATGATGCTTCATCGACATGTCGCACAATGGTCACAGAATTAAAATCTTTAGAAAATCATTTAACCTGATAGTCCATCTTTATGATCCCATTTCCGTGGGCGAGGTAGGTCATATCTAGAAGACTTCTTGGCAATGAGGTTATGATTAAAATCATGATTGTTTTAGAGTTCATGGCCCATTTAAGCTTCTAAAATAGGACGCTACGATCTGGATTTAGTCTCAATATTCAAGATTTTATCGGTGAGTCATCCTCGTGTCCGAGATTTTAGAGCAACTTCATCAGGGACAGTTGATGATGATCAACAGCCGCAAGCGTAATGGTTTGATTCTGATCAAGCCGTTTCATGCTGAGTTTGCGGGTCCAGGGTCGGCGATCGGTGGTCAGTTCGATCGCAGTTCTCAAGAGGTAATTGCAGTCGGGGATCTGTCTATAGGTGAGCCATCTTCCCAGGAAGAACGCCAGAAAGCATTCCTTATTCGTCGGCAATGGATTCGTTTAGCTCAGCAAATAACGGATAACCCGGATCCGAGCGATCGGGTCAGGATGATCCTGAAGCAATTTGAAAATTATTTTACATTGGGCACTGTAAAAGCTGTTCCTGATGAAGCATTTGCACTGTTAGTTGGTGTTTTGCCTCGCACGGTCACGAGAATTCGAGCTGAAGTAGGTAACTAGCCAGACACTTCAGCTCGAATCGGATTAAGCAGGTTTTATGCCGGGTAGATTCTCAGTCGTCGATTAGGTTCATCACCAAAACTCTGAGATTTCAGATGGTAATGTTCGATTAGTTCATGTTGCATTTTACGAATCAGGGCCGATCGGGGCAGCAGTTCGACAGGTTGCCCTTTTGGAATGACAATTTGTTCCACCGCAAGTCGAGTTTCTTCTAGAGCTTCGATTTCGTCGTTGTCCTCTGTTCGGGTGAAGGCAGTGAGATCCAACGAATCTGGATCATGCAGGTCTTCCATGGACAACAAGCGCCGCAATGCGATTGCAATTTGGGGAATGCTGCTGGATTTAAGGGTATGAATTGGAATCTGGCGAGCTTTGGCAATGTGACGGAGTTTGGAATGATTTTTGATGTGCGATCGTAGGGCCAAGACCGCATCTGCATCGTCCATATCTTTGGTTAGATAAATGGGCAGATTTAGGGTCGAAATCAATTGGTCCAACTGATGTCGCCCGATACCGTAGGGATAGACTTTTAGCGGCAACTCTTCGCCATTGGGTCCGAAGGAGGTTTCGGTGATGTCCAAATCGTCAAAGCTGTTGCCAATCTTTGATTCCAGCAGTGATTCAAATTCCCGTCGTTCTGGGCTGGCATTCGACATCGGGGTCATGCGGCCATTCGATCGCCACCCAAAGGGCTGCTCTGGAACGACGACATTGCCACCACCACCACTAGCACCACTGGGAATGCGCGAACTCCAGTAACCACCACTACAATAGCGTCCGCCACTAGAGTTTCCACAACTAAAATTCCCAGCGCCTCCATTAGTCCCGCCGCTACTGCTTGTGCCATAGCCATTGTTCGGATTGGCATAGTCACCGCCTTGACCACCCAAGGGCACCATTCGGACATTACGGTTTCGGGGTGGGGTGGCCACGGGTCCGCCGGATTCGTGGGCGATCGTTACCTTGCCAGAGCGATCGACCGATCTCACTTGAGGATTAGGCTGTCGTCCGCGTAGCAACATATCGACAGTTTGGGCCACTTCATCATGAATTGTCCAGGTTTGCCGCTCCAGCATTTCGACCGCAACTTCAAAGGTGGGGGGTGCTTTTCGTTCTAGGACACTTTTTTGAGATCCGCGCCGACGGGCCTCATCATCTCCCAATGTCACCGACTGAATCCCGCCAATTAAATCGGAAAGGGTCGGATTTTTCATCAAATTTTCTAACTGGTTTCCGTGGGCGGTCCCCACCAACTGAACTCCCCGTTCTGCTATTGTTCGGGCCGCGATTGCTTCTAGTTCTGTCCCAATTTCATCAATCACAATCACTTCGGGCATGTGGTTTTCCACCGCCTCGATCATCACTTGGTGCTGTAACTCCGGTTTCGCGACTTGCATCCGACGGGCACGACCGATCGCCGGATGTGGTACATCACCATCCCCTGCAATTTCATTGGAAGTGTCAATAATTACAACTCGCTTGCCTAAATCATCAGCTAGGACGCGAGCAATCTCTCGCAGGGCTGTAGTTTTGCCTACACCAGGGCGACCGAGCATGAGAATTGATTTACCGCTTTCGACTAAATCTCGAATCATGCTGATGGTGCCGAAAACAGCCCGACCAACTCGACAAGTCAGACCAATTATGTCTCCCCGACGGTTGCGAATGGCGCTAATTCGGTGGAGCGTGCGCTCGATTCCGGCCCGATTATCGCCGCCGAAGTCCCCGATCGTCTTGATACAGTCTTCAAGGTCGGTTTGGGTGATCAGCCGATCGCTTAGATACTCAGCTTTACCGGGGAACCGTGCTTCTGGAAGACGGCCCAAATCCATCACCACTTCAATCAGTTGGTCTTTGTCGGGATGGGCATGAAGTTTATCGCGCAGGTCGGTGGGCAGCATCTCCAGCAGCTTATTCAAATCATCGGTAATACGACTTTCAACGATCGCCGCCTCTGCACTCAATGCGGCTTCTTCGGCAGTCATGGGCACGATCGCATCGTCACTGTCTGGCAAGTTATCTTCTGGGAGACTAGCCTCTAACAGAATACTTTCTAACGGAATAGAAGGAGCAAGCTCAAAATCATCGCGCGATACAGTCATAGGTAATCGTTTCAAAAACGTTAGGACAACTATTCGGAAAACGGGTCAGAAAACGGGTCGGAAAACGGATTAGTTAGATTTTGGAGGCTTCGTTCGCGTTTGAGCGCTGCGGTTAGCTTACTTGCTATGTTAACGCTTTCTTCTAGGAGATCGGGGTATTCCTCAAGACGGTTGATCCCCAGTGACTCTAATTGCTGTAAGACAGGCTGGAGCTGCGATCGGGCATAGCTTCCGTAGGCAATTCCGGCTAAATGCCGATCGCCTTTGGGTGGGAATAACCCCAATTGCGTAAGTTTAGGCACCGTGTGGTTGTTCGTCCCACCTGCTAGCTGTACAAACCCCGGCAAATCTAAAGCCAAAACAGTTTGCCCTAGACGAATGCAAGCCCGCGTTGCCCCGTCACCAATGTCGCCGCTCATGGGTCGGCCATCGGTTTGCCAGATTAATGCGCAGGGTAATGGATCGTTGGGCGGCGATAAAATTTGGCTCAAGTCTTGCAAATATTCCACCATTCCCGGACCGCTGGGACAGCTTACGGCGAGTAATTTGAGCTGATCAATTTTCGGCTTGATGGTTTGCCAAAGACGCGTGAAGTCTTCGGTGCGACCAATTTGAGTATGAATTTCAATAGCATCAATTCCCAACGCCAAGACCATGGGTACAATCACCTCTGGCGTGTAGACGTAGGGCCGAGCCTGAATCGTCTGAATCGGGCAAATGGGCAAACAGCGCCCGCAGCCATAGCAAAGTTCATCGACTACGCCTGAAAAACTGGGTGAAAACCTAATTGCGTCGGTGGGGCAAACTTTTTCGCAGGGCCGATCGCAATCCTTTGGACAAGTTTCAGGATCAAATTCAGCTTTGCGAAAATGGGGATCTTCGCCATCATTCAGGCTCACCATCAGCCAAGGGTTAACGTTTGGGTACTTGGGCTGAATGGCGGCGATCGCCTCTTTTACTGCAACTACAATCGCTGGATCTGCGGCGAGATCAATACAGTCTGCCCCCGCTATTGCATAAGCCACGGCACAATTACGAATGGTAGGAATATGTTGAGAACTGGCACCACAGATCAGTTTGAACCAGGTGCCGTTATGGAGAGATTGAAGCGGGATTTCCATAGCGATCGTGACTTTAAATCTTAAAGTGAATCGGGACCAATGCCGAGTTCTCTAAGTTTTGCCGCTAGCGTTTGGGCTTGGGTTTCAGCGCGATCGGCCCGACTATTCGCTTGCTGTCTGAGGCGATCGAGATCTACAAATCCTATAAAGGGCTGACCATCTAGCCTATAAATCACTAACGGACTGGGATCTTGCAATTCAAACCGAATTCCTAAACATGGACTCACAAAATTCTCTTGGAAGTCTATTGATTCTAAACTGCTACCTGCCCGAATCCAGACATTAAAATCAATTCGGTCCGGGTCGTAAATGTAATATTCCTCAACCCCGTACTGCTCATAAAATTTGAACTTTCGGTTCATTTCTCCCATGCGGTTTCCAAGGGATAAAATCTCAAATACAACCTGGGGGGAAATATTTTCCTCTTGCCATTGTTGATAAGAACCCCGATCGCCCTTTGGACGACCGATCGCCACCATTGTATCGGGAGCTTGGCGTAGTTTATTGTTGCCCTCAACGGGATACCAGAATAAATCCCCAGCCACAAAGATGTTTGGGGCATCAGCAAACAGCATCTCTAGATTTTCTTTAATTGTAACAATCCATCGAAACTGTTTTGTATTGTCGGACATTGGCTGGCCATCGCAGTCGGAATAAATAACCGCAACAACGTCAACCGATGTAGCATCAATCGAAATAGAAGCGACCATGGCTGCTTGGGTGAAGATTCTTGGTGTATCCATCATAGGCCAAGAGTCTTCACCCGTGGAACCTGGATGTCGTTAAGAGGCTCGACGATAAAAAAACGATCTCACAGCTTCCGGCTGAGTAATCACGTCCGGCTGAGTAATCGACTGTGCCAAAGACCTGCGATACAAGTCACTCAACTGGATTGCAACCCCTTCCCAGCTAAAGTTTTGTTGCACCCGTAGCGCTGCATTTCGTCGAACTTTCTGGGTCCAGACACTATTACTCAACAGACGATCGATCGCCCCGGCAAACCCCTCCACATCCTGAGGCGGCACCAAAAGCCCGGTCTCTTCTGGAATCACCGTAAATTTCAACCCGCCCACATCCGATGCCACGACAGGGGTTCCACAGGCCATGGCTTCGATCGCCACTAACCCAAACGGTTCATAGTGACTAGGAATGACGCAGACATCAGCAGCAGTATAAAATAGCGGCAAATTATCATGTCCTACCCTGCCCGCAAACACCGTACAGTCAAAAATCCCCAATTCGTGAAGTAAGCCTTCAATCCGCAAACGCTCCAAACCATCGGACTGACCCGGCTCACTCCCGCCCACTAAGACCAATCGCAACGGCGCATCTGGTTGTTCTGTTTTCAGTTTAGCCACTGCCCGAACTAGGGTCTCGATGCCCTTGCGTGGATCAAATCGTCCGACGTATAGGATGACTTGTTCTTGAGGGGGAATATCGAGTTTTAACCGGGCTTGCGATCGGGACAATCGCTTGAAATTGTTAATGTCGGTGCCGCAGGGAATGACTTCAACATTGCCCTTCGCCGACACCAAACTCCGTAAATGTTCCAGTTCCTGCGGACTGGTGGCCACCACACAATCCGACTGTTCCAATGCATCGCGTTCAACAGCCAACCGAGTTGAGACAATGGCGGGCTGCTGTTTGACGGACTGATATTTCACTGCGCCGAGGGAATGATAGGTATGAATGAGTTGCGCTCGCTGTGTGGCTTGAAGTTGCAATCCGACCCAAGCAGACATCCAATAATTTGAATGAATCAGCGGATAAATTACGCCTTCTTTGGTTTGAAAAGCTTGGAATGAAGCTAGAAACTCTGGCATATATTGAAAAATTTCATCTCGCGGGACAAACGATTCTGGGCCAGCTTTCAGCCGAATCGTCCGACAATGGGGCGTATGTTGCACGATGTCTGCGTCTTCTGTTTTGCTTTTTCGCGTGAACATATCAACCTGCCAACCCAATCGCGCCAATGCCTCCCCAACTTGACGCACATAGACATTCTGTCCGCCTGCTTCTTCGCGCCCAATATCCGCCGCTGGGTCGCCATGGTCTGATATTAATGCGATCGCCTGACGACGGGGATAACGTAAAAAACTTTTCTGCTGATTCAGATGGTGAGTCATATTCATATAGAGAGAACCTAAAACTAACGACAAATCAAACAAATTTGAAATCAAACAAACTTGAAATCAAAGAACACATCAAAAAAACTTGGAATGAGGAAACCGTTTAACTAGAGAATCCTAAGAAGCAAGCTGCAACAGTGGATTCCGCCGAATGAAACTATTGTGAGCAAACTTGGGTTCAATCAAATTTTGGTAGGCAATTTCATAGCCCGTTGTCATTGATTGAACGCTGAAATGTTCGCGAACATGAGTGCGGCATTGCGATCGGTTAATTTCCTTGACCTTTGCCACAGCTTCAATGCACTCCGCCACAGTGTCACAGAGGAACCCAACCTCGGGTGTAATAATTTCCGAGGTCGAACCCAATCGTAGGGCAATCACAGGAGTACCTGCCGCCAAGGATTCCACCATCACCAGCCCAAACGGTTCGCGCCAGGTGATGGGAAATAGAGTTGCGATCGCCCGCCCCATCAGCTCATTTTTCTGCGCATGATTTGCTTCCCCTTGGAATTGAATCTGTATGCCATCAATGTGAGGTTTGATTTCAGATTCAAAGTAATCCACGTCCACGGGATCGATTTTCCCGGCCATTTTCAGTGGTAATCCAGTCGCTTTTGCAATGGCGATCGCATTGTGTGGACCTTTTTCAATGGACATCCGGCCTAAAAATGCTAAATAGGGCGGTTCATCGGGCGTTGCATAAAACTTATGTCGGTCAACATCAATTCCGTTGTATACCGTGGCCGTACAATTGAGATCTAATTCCAAATCCCGCTGGTTATTAGAAATACTGATAAATGGTTGGCTCTTTGCATGGGAGAAAATTTTCCGATTGTCTGGCGTGAAAATGCCGTGCAATGTATGCAACGTTGGCGTTTTTACGAGTCTGGAATAGGGCAATGCACCACAGCCCATATGGGAATGAATTACATCAAATTCAGCCGATCGATCGTAAACATTACTAAGCTGAAGCATTTCATAAATGCCATGCTCTCTAACATTTTTATCAAGGCGAAGAGCTTGAGGATGAACCGATTCTAACTGGGCCAATGTTGTGGAATCACCAGAGGCAAACAACGTCACTTCATGGCCTCGCCGTACTAACTCATCAGTCAAGAGCGAAACCACCAGTTCAATGCCACCATAGGCCGGGGGCGGGACACATTCCCAAAGGGGAGCAATTTGGGCAATCTTCATATTAAAACCTCCTGAGTGTAGTGACTGAACACTGCGTCGCTCGGCAAAATCGAAAAATTTACGAAACTTGAACGATCGAAATTATCTATGTTCCCGGGGGGAACGTAATAATTTCAAATTCTAAAACTACATTAAGTTTTAGAAGCAGAGCTAGGCAGAGTTCTATGAACAGTGATTTTTAATCAGCACCATTCAACAAGCTGGATCGGATTAGCGTGGATCGAGATTTTTGACTTAAAAAACCGGGTATGACATAAAAGATCACAAATTTAAATTAATACATGAACGTTATAAAAGCCGTAGCTTCGACTTTGACTAGGTTCGATGAGTTTCAAATTAAGTTTGATTTAGGTGTGATAAGTGACAGATAGGTTGAAAGGTGAGAATTAAATTGTCCTACACTTTACAGTTTCCGAGATAGTGAATGTAAAATTAGTTTCGTATTAAATCCTGACAAGGTTGAAAGGACTAGCAACAAACTTAAATTTGATTATAGTGGAAGATCTTAAAAATAGGAATATAAGTTTTAGTAATATTGATACAATTAATGACTTCTAATCCAGTCTGAGTGTGCATTTGAGTAGATCTAAATTTATATTTAATTTGTTAAAAGTTATTCAGTTTTGTTTCTAAAGTAACATTTTAGAGATAACTTTAGGGATAACTTTCGATCGACTTTAGAAGAGTTTCAGAAGAGGTTGTTGAAATTGGGATTCGATGGATAAAGAGATACGGGCTACTTTAATTGGCTCTATTTTGAAAGGCACAGCTCTATTTTGAAGGGCACAAATTAATACATGAATTGATACATGAATTGATACAATGAGGAAGTAAATGACTTGGGCTTTATCGATGCAAATTTTTATGGGATCGGTGCAAATGGTGCGTAATTTGCGATGGTCTAAGACCGACCGGAGGTCATCGGGGATCATCTGTTTGACTGGGCTATGGGTCTGTTGCCTGAGTTTTATGATTGGGGTGGGGTTGCTCTCGTTTGTTCCAAGTGCAGCAGCGCAAAGTAATACCATCAACTACACAAATACGGACCTCACCGGACGTAATTTTGCTGGTGAAGACTTAAATGGTGGGGTATTTGTCGCGGCGGAAATGCGTGAGGCCAATTTGCAGGGGGCTAATCTCAAGGGCGCAATGTTTACGAAAGCCAACCTCTACGGCGCAAACTTGAGCGAAACCGACTTGACGGATGCGTTGATCGATCGGGTCACTCTATACAAAGCGAATCTCCGCAATGCCAATCTCACGGGCGCAACGCTTACCAGCACCGTGATTCAGGAAACGGACATCACCAATGTAGATTTTACCGATGCGCTGATCGATCGGTTCACTGTCAGCCTTTTATGCAAAGTTGCATCCGGCACGAACCCTACGACGGGCGCGGATACTCGCGAGAGTTTGGGATGCAAGGACTAACCTAATCCACCAACCTAATCCTCTAAGATGTAGCGCTCTGCGATTTCTTGACCTTCTACTTGGATGGATTCAAATTTTACTTTCCCTGCGATGCTGATTTCGCTATCTAGTCTGGGAGGCTGTTTTTGACTCATCACCCAAATCGATCCACCGCTATCCTGAACTTCGTAGGCCACTTGATTGATCATGGGCGCAATGGTGATGACTTTTCCCTTTACCTGCACCTGTTGATCGGCTGGCTGGGTCTGAATAGTCGATGTGGAGACCGTGGGAGCGCAACTGCTTAGAGCGATCGTCGCTAATAGCAGTATGGTATTTAGCAACGTATTTGAGAATTTATAACTCAATTTAGGATTGAACTTGGGATTGAACAAAGCCATAGCGTGCCGAACCATCTCGGGATTTAAACCGGTGAAAAAATTAAGTGCTAGGAATTTGTTTTCCCAGTAAAAAACAGAGTGTAGCGCGCAAATCTAATTTTTTACACCAGATAATTTAAATTTCTTTCGGGATTTACGATCGCAGCAGACCAGATCTGAGAGACTATAGTCTGTCTATCCCAAAAGCGTGTGTCCCATGACTGCTCAACTGCTTGACGGAAAAGCTCTCTCGGCAAAGATTTATACTGAGATGGCTACCGAAATTCAACTTCTCACGGCCAAAAATGGTCGATCGCCCGG
>JAJAYH010000375.1 GCA_026786325.1 Alkalinema sp. CAN_BIN05
CCCTTTGGGTTCCAAGGTGAACAGCGGGATTTCTGGGAAGCAACTGAAACTTACATTCATATGTCACCATTCACCCATTCCGCCAAAATCAAATCACCATTGTTACTCATTCATGGCGCAGGCGATAGTAATCCTGGAACCTATCCAGTCCAAACTGAGCGACTGTTTGAGGCATTAAAAGGATTGGGCGCACAGGTTCGCTATGTATCATTGCCCCTAGAAGACCATGGCTACCGATCGCGGGAAGCAGTAGGCCATGCGCTTTGGGAAATGGTGCGCTGGTGTGATTTGTATTTGAAAGCTTAGACGATCCCCCCAGCCCCCTTACTAAGAGGGAACTAGAACTCCACTCTTAGTCCCCCTTACTAAGGGGGATTTAGGGGGATCGGGTTTAACTCTCACAACCTTTAACCTTTCAAACACCTTCCAAAAGTGCTAACACTGACTTTGGGAGAAGTTTATCTTTAAACCAAATGACCCGATCGGGAATATCCTGCATTTTTACGCCTGCTTTTTCTAAATTCAATCGCTCTGACACTGCCAAAATCAAATCTGTACGATCGGCCATTTTCACTTGATAAAACTTCTTACGCAAATACTCCGGTCGCCAGTAACCCACAATCTCAAACAGAAATGTTCGCCCATCAGGATGAACTAATCGAAAATCAGGAATCATCACACTTCCAGGAATCGGAACCAAATCCACTTCTCGTTCTAATTTCCATTCAGTTTTGGTTTTATTCCACCGATCGACAAATCCTTCTTCTAACATACTGTCGTAGGTTTTCCCCGGTGGATAATGGCTCACTAAACCACAATCAGAATCTATGGTAAATCGTGTTTTACGAATCTCACCAGAATAGAAGTCCTTCATTTGCAAATCTGCGGTCAAAGTCCATTTCGTGACATGTAAGAGCGCTGGAAGCATTTTAGCCAATGCCAAACCATATCGAGTTGAATCATTGAATAAGCTAGTGGGACCATCCATCGTTAACGTAAATCCATGGTCAGCATCGCCTTCAATATAAGTCATTAATTGAAAGAGTTTGGTGTAGCGGAAAAGCAATTTATATTCACCTGGATCGTTGCGGTGCGCGTCAATGCGGACATGGCTGGCCCTGTAAAAAATACCTTGAACTTGAGAAAGATTGTAGCGGTGGAGTAATGCTTCGGGAGTCGGTTCTTTAAATTCAGTTAGAATTTGGTTGTCTGGTAAATCAGCGTAAAGTCCCTGTTTGATTTGTTCGGGGAGAACTTCTTTTTCGAGTTCTTGAGTGAGTTGGTCGGCGACTATTTTTAGAGTCTCGATCGTACTTTGAGAACTAGCTACAACTAAGGCTGATGCGGCAAAGACTCGTTCTCGGAGCATCGGTGGTTCAAGCGGTGATATGGTTTCAAATTCACTAAATGAACTAGAGAGTAAATGCGCTAATCCACGTTTGAATCGATAGTCTGTTTCCTCGCCTTCGAGTTCTAGTAAATGACGATTTAATTCAGCGCGGGTACTACCTTTGGAAAGGGTAAATATATTAATCAATTCAGATGCGATCGTAATCATAGCCTCATCTAATTCCACCCGCTTCGGCACAACTGTTTCACCATTCACACGATTCATTAGTAGGTCGGTGGGTAGCATAGAGATATCGGAGTGAGTGGACTATATCAAGCTTCGACCGCAGCGACTAGTTCTTGCTGTTTCCAAAGATCTCGGTAAATGCCCGATTGATTCAATAGTTCACTATGGGAACCCGATTGTACAATGCTGCCATGGCTCATCACAAAAATACGATCGGCCATTGCAGCGGCAGAGAGTTGGTGTGATATGAATATTACTGTTTTACGATCGGTGCCTTCGGATAGATTATTTAAAATCTGTGTTGCTGTTTGATTATCTACACTGGAAAGTGCATCATCTAAAATCAAAATTTGACTTTCGACCAACAATGCCCGAGCCAAGGCTGTACGCTGACGTTGGCCCCCGGAAAGCGTAATTCCTCGTTCTCCGACTAATGTATCGTAATGCTGTGGAAAGTTCAAAATTTCAGGATGAATTTGGGCTTCTTTGGCTGCAAGTTCAATTTGAGTTTGAGTCGCGGTTGGCATTCCATAGGCAATATTGGCTCGAATTGAGGTACTAAACAAAAAGCTTTCTTGCGGAACATAGGCGATCGCACCCCGCAAATCTTGTATTCTAATCTTTGTTAAATCAATGCCATCTAGAAATAATTGACCGGACGCAATATCTAATAAACGCGGAATGCTATTGGCCAATGTCGATTTACCCGAACCCACTTCACCCACGATCGCAACCGTTTCGCCCGGTGCAATTGTAAAGGTGACATCTTTCAACGCAGGCGGAGTTTCGGTTGTAGTCCCAGAATGATAATAGGTGAGATTTTGAGCGCGAAGTTCACCTTTAATTTGTTCAGGAGACACTACAATTGCATCATCAGCATCTTTGATTTTGGGTTCAACGGATAGAATGGCTTCAATCCGATCGAGGCTTACCGTGCCGCGTTGATAGGCTGTAATTGTGAATCCCATTAGGGCGGTGGGGAATGCCAATTGGCCTACAAAAATCAATAGGGGAATCAAATCTTCAAGCCCAATTTCACCCTTCTGAATGGCTGGGCCACCAAACCACAAAATAATTAATGTACTTCCATAAGCCAAGACCGATAAGAGTGGAAACAAAAATGTACGGGTTTGGGCCGATCGTAAACTCACATCAAATAATGTTTCATTCATTTCATCAAATGCGCGACGTTCATTCTCTTCTTGGGCATATATTTTAATCAATGCAATGCCGCTGAGATCTTCTTGAATTAATTCACTTAAATTAGAGAGTGATTCCTGAACTTCCTGTTGTTGGGTTCGCAACTTATTACTAAACAAATTCACGACGATTAACATCAATGGATAAACACTAAGCGCCAGTAAACTCAATCTAACATTCAAAGAGAACATGGCCGGAAGCGTGAATGCATAGGCAAAGATGATATTCGCTGTACTGAGTAATGCAAAACCCATTAGCCGACGAATACTATCGACATCGCTGGTGGCACGGCTAATCAAATCGCCTATAGTATTGCTGGCAAAATAAGAGGGTTCGAGACGTAGTAAATGTTCAAATATTTTCTGTTTTAAATCAAACTCCACGAATAGACCCACGCCGAAAAGTCGCGAACGAGAATACAACCGAATCGCCCACATAATACTGGCCATGACGACCACGAATCCAGCATGATAGATCAGACTATCCATGGTGAATGTCATTTGTAATTCTTTAAGCGCCTTCCGAATTTCCAAGGGAATGGCGATCGCGAGTGCATTCACGAGCATCAATGCAAAGACCCCTTGGAGCGCCATTTTCGAATGAGGCCGCAAATAACTCATCAGCCGTTGAAATTGCGACGATCGTGCCATGACGTTGAGATTTCCTATCAAGATTCAAGACTTATGATTCTATCCCATGTCGTGACTCTACATTTATCATAGAGAGTGAATTAGACATTAGGTCTAGAGTCTTGGGTTTACATTATGGCGATCGATTCCGGTTTGAAACTTCAAGATATTGGTGAGCAGGGATTGTTAAAACGTCTCCAGCGCTTTTGTCCGGCGGATGTGATTGGTGACGATGGCGCGGTGCTTGAGATTGTAGGAAATGGCGCGGGGCGATTGGTGGTGACGACGGATGTGTTGGTGGATGGTGTCCATTTTAGCGTTGGGCTAGAGAATCCGGTTGTTACTACGTCGCCCCATGCGGCAGGTTGGCGATCGGCTGCGGCGAATCTTTCGGATCTGGCAGCTATGGGTGCAACGGCGGAGAGTATTACGATCGGGCTGAGTGTACCGTCAGAGATTCCGGTGCAATGGATTGAGGAGATTTATCAAGGGATTGCGGATTGTTTGAATCCGTGGCAGGTCTCTATTGTGGGCGGCGATGTGGTGCGATCGCGGCAGTTGTCCTTGGCGATTACGGCGATCGGTTCGGTTAATTCGGCCAAGGTTATTCGGCGCAATGGTGCAAAATTGGGCGATCGGATTGTGATGACGGGAATTCATGGACGATCTAGAGTGGGCTTAGAGTTGCTGTTGGGTCATGATTTACCATTGTCCGATCGGGCGGCCTGGATTAAAGCCCATCAATATCCGCAACCTCGATTAGATTTGGTTTCGCAATTACCAAATCCGTCACCTGCTGGCATGGATTCGAGTGATGGTTTGGCGGATGCGGTGATACAGATTTGTCGGGCAAGCGGTGTGGGGGCAGTTCTTGAAGAGTCTAGTATTTTGAATCATCCCGAAATTAAAGAATTGATTATGATTGTCGGATTACAACAAGCTTTGAATTGGGTTCTGTATGGCGGCGAGGATTTTGAATTGATTTTGTGTATGCCGCTAGACCAAGCCAATGAATTCTGTAAAATAACAAAAAGCATTCCGATCGGGACTATTACCAATACAGGAAATGTGTTGCTAAAAGACGATATGGGGGAAATGCGATCGCTTTCTTTGAATCAAGGATTTCAACATTTTGCGTGAATTAGTAGTCAACTACGATCGTCCTTTCGTGGGTATCAAAAGACCCGATCCCCCTAGCCCCCTTGAAAAGGGGGAACTAGAATTGAACTCTTAGTCCCCCTTCACAAGGGGGATTTAGGGGGATCTCCGTCAATATTTAAACTGAACTCACC
>JAJAYH010000376.1 GCA_026786325.1 Alkalinema sp. CAN_BIN05
ACTGACTCGAAAAGAGAAGCGGTTTATTGCTCCGGTGATGTTTGGGTCGAGCTTTTTGTTTTTAGCTGGATTGGCGTTTTCATACTTTGCGTTAATCCCCGCTGCCTTGAATTTCTTTGTTTCGTACGGCGAAGACGTGGTGGAGCAGGCTTGGTCAATTGATAAGTATTTTGAGTTTGTGTTGTTGTTAATGTTTAGTACGGGGTTAGCATTTCAGATTCCTATTGTTCAGGCGCTGTTGGGATTTTTGGGTGTGGTGTCGTCAAAACAAATGTTATCGGCTTGGCGTTATGTTTTAGTGGGTGCGGCGGTGTTGGGTGCGGTGATTACGCCGTCTACGGATCCGTTAACCCAGAGCTTGTTGGGTGGGGCGGTGTTGGCGCTGTATATGGGTGGTGTGGTTTTGGTTAAGTTGCTTGGCAAATAAGTCGGGTAGTGTTCGAGATGCTGGAACTCGGTTTATGATTTTTTAAATAGGATGAAGGTTGATTTATGGTTACTGAAATTAGTTCGCGCCCAAAGAACGTTCTGGGAACTGAGTTACGGTGTTGCTGCACTGCTCCTGTGACGGGTTTTTATCGGGATGGCTTTTGTCAAACGGGTCCGATGGATCATGGCAGTCATACCGTTTGTGCGCAGGTGACATCTGAGTTTTTGGCCTTTTCAAAGTCTCGCGGTAATGATTTATCGACAGCCATTCCGGCCTATCAGTTTCCAGGGTTAAAGGCGGGCGATCGCTGGTGTCTTTGTGTTTCGAGATGGCAAGAAGCATTTTTGGCGGGGGTTGCGCCATTAGTGATGCTAGATGCTTGTCATGAGAATGCTTTGGAGGTTGTGACTTTGGATGATTTGAAGGAATTTTCGATCGATAGTTGAGGTCTCCATAATCAATGTTGGGATTGAACCGATCGCACAATCCCCCCAACCAATCCTTCTAAGGTATATTCCGTCGCCTCCACATCCACGCGCCCAAATAATTCTTGGCACGTTTTTGACGTTTGGGGACCGATCGACGCAATACAAATATTCTTCAAAATCGCATTCAAATCTGGTCCGATCGCTGACTCGACCAATTGATAAAAATGCTGCACTGTTTTGGAGCTAGCAAAGGTGACTATTGTAATCTGGCCTGATTTTAAAGCAGCGATCGCCCTTGGGTCTGCCGTTTTGGGACAGCTAGATTGATAAGCCGCGACCTCACAAACCGTTGCCCCGGCAGTGGTGAATGACTTAACTAATAATTCGCGGCCACCAGATTCAACGCGGGGAAAGAGAAGTTTTAAGCCTGCGATCGAAGTTGGGAAATGGTCAATTAATGAATCTGCAACAAACTCAGGCGGTGTAAAGTCTGGAGTGAATCCCCGTGCTTTTAAAAATTTAGCAGTTTTCTTGCCGACGACTGCAATTTTACAGTTTACCAATGTTCGCAAGTCTTGGCCTTGAAAGATGAACCGATCGAAGAAATAATCTACTGCATTAGCTGACGTTAAAATTAACCAGTTATAAGTTTTAATCTCTGCGATCGCCTTATCTAATTCACACCAATCTGACGGCGGAAAAATTTCTAAGGTTGGCATTTCGACTACTTTTGCGCCCTGTTCAATTAGCAGGTTTGAAAATGTAGTAGATTGCTCCGCCGATCGGGTCACAAGGACAGTATGAGCGCTCAGAGATTTGGTAATTAATGATGTTGAATTATCATTTAAATATAGGTCAGAAGAATCTAAGTTGGAAGTTGCATTAGACAACATATCTGAGGAATCTTGTACTGTATCCAATGGCATCAAAAACTCACGTAGCCGCACAACTTCACCGATGACAATAATACAGGGCGACAACGATTCGCCTTTCGTAATCTGCACAATGCTCCCCAACGTTCCCACCCAAACCCGTTGTTCTGGCTGACCCGCCCATCGAATAATCGCGATCGCGGTCTCTGTCGATCGGCCTTGATGTACCAACGCACTAACAATTTGAGGCAACGATCGTGCGCCCATTAAAATGACTAATGTATCCAATGGCGCGAATATTGCCCAATCAATAATGTCTGGTTCATGGGCACTCAATACCGTGAAACTTCGACTTAATACAGCATCTGTTAAAGGAATACTTGCAAATAATGGAGCGGCTATTGCGGATGAAATTCCTGGAATCACTTCATAGTTAATGCCTGCATCTCTTAGCGCTTGAATCTCAGAAGTTGTTCGTCCAAAGATAAATGGATCGCCTGTTTTCAGCCGGATTACGCAAGCTTTACCAACACAAGCGTTGACTAGAATCCGATCGATTTCTGGCTGTTTAAGACTAGGTTGACCACCTCGTATTCCCACATCAATTCGATCGCAATCTAATGGTAATAAATCTAACAAATCTTGGTCTATTAATGCATCAAAAACAACGACATCCGCCCGTTTAAGCAATTCATAGCCTCTAACTGTCAAGTAATCAACAGTTCCACAGCCGCAACCTAGGAGATAGACAATAGACTCCATAACCTTTTCCATTTAAGTCCCAGAATGCTAGCCAATATGTTTAGGAGGATGTTTGAAAAGTCTTTTCGTTGGTGTCAAAAGACCCTCTTAATTTTCGGAACAGGGGGAGCCGCAACAGGTGGAACGGGGGCAGGTGGCTCCGGGGCGATCGGCTCTGGTTCTCGAACGGCTGGAGGAACATACGGTTCTGGGTCGCGGGATGGGAGGGCTGGTTTGACAGGCACAGGATCTGGCCTGTAGCGTTCAGGTGGTGCAATATTTTGTACAGGAGGGGCTGGCTCGTAGTTAGGACTACTGCTGTTTGAACTGCGGGGTGCTTCGGATTCCGGTACCGAGTCACGACGTTTAGATTGTTTGGTTTCTTCCACTGCCCGATCGCGCCAGTCACTTTTCTCGGGCGTAGAGGGCACGCTCTTCGAGTAGGACTTGTTAGGAGTAACTTTTTTAGCTTTGATGGTGCCTTTGCGATCGTCGAGATCCTTCGGCAGTTCAGCGAACTTCTCCTCGGGCATTCCCTTAATCACTTTCCGCATAAACTGGCCCCAAGTCGCTGCCGCTGTACCGCTGCTTCCGGCTGTCGGTGCGCTGTCGTCGTTGCCTAGCCATACGCCTGCAACCATTTGGGGAATGTAACCCACAAACCATAGATCTCTAGCTTGTTCTGAAGTTCCAGTTTTTCCAGCCACCGCACGATCGGGCAAGGCTGCCGGCGATCCGGTGCCATTGTTGACCACACCTTCCATCATCCAAGTCGTAATCGCCGCCGAGTCTGCATCCATCACCTGTTGCGACTCATATTTTGCCTTATAAATCTCTTTGCCCTTGTTATCGACAATACGAGTGATGGCGTGAGATTTCGTGTGTTGACCTTTGGCCGCAAACATTCCGTAGCCACTGGTTAGTTCTAAAAGATTGACCTCATAGGCTCCCAGCGCCAGAGAATAGGTGTCCTGCATAGGAGATTCGATTCCCGCTCTCTTTGCTAGATCTATCACGGGTTCAAATCCCACATCTAGCAAAATTTTTATCGCAACGACATTCACGGATTTGGTTAGGGCCGATCGCATATCCAGCGTTGCACCAGAATATTTTCCGCCGTAATTTTTAGGTTCGTAACCATCCACAACGTAAGGCGCATCCAGATATCCGCGATAAGGCGAAAACCCAGCAGCAATCCCCGCGCCATAAACAAATGCTTTGAACGTGGAACCGGGTTGACGTTGGGCTTGGGTTGCGCGGTTGAACTGACTTTCTTTGTAGTAGTCGTAGCCACCCACTAAGGCCCGAATTTCACCATTACGAGGATCGATCGCGACTAATGCCGCCTGCTCAAATCCCTGACCTGGACCATCAAGCTTAATCGTTTCCTGGACCGCTTCTTCCGCTGCTTTTTGCCATTCAGGATTCAGTGTCGTCTCGACGGTCAAGCCGCCATATTCCAAAATATCTTTGGAGACATATTTGGAAAGCTCCTGTTCGACATAAGACGTGAAATAAGGGCTGGTGCTGTAGAGATGTTTCGGGGTTTCAGGTTTTAGGGTAATCGCTTCCGATCGGGCTTTATTCGCTTCACCAGAGGTAATAAACCCTTGATCTTCCATCCGCTCAAGCACAATATCTCGACGAATTTTAGCGACATCTGCATTCACAATGGGCGAATAATCACTTGGGGCTGGGGGCAATCCCGCAATCATCGCCGACTCACTCAAGGTCAACTCACTGACAGGTTTGCTGAAATAGACCCAAGCCGCGTCGCCCACACCATAGGCTTCAGAACCCAGATAAACCATGTTGAGATATTTTTCGAGAATCTGATCTTTGCTGACTTCGCGCTCTAGCTTCTGAGCCAACATCGCCTCGCGAATCTTGCGGATCAAGCTGTGATCTTGGTTCAAAAATACCATCCGAGCAAGCTGCTGGGTCAAGGTACTGCCGCCTTCGAGCATTTCCCCTTTGGACACATTTCGTCCGATCGCCCGCATCAATCCCAAATAATCCACGCCTTGGTGCTGATAAAACCGACGATCTTCTGCGGCAATAAAAGCATTAATAACTTGCTTTGGCAGCTTGTCGAGGGGCAATTTGTCGCGAGTTGCAGGTCCAGTTTGCAAAATTGCCGTTCCGTCCATCGCCTTTAGGGTCAGCGTCCCAGGACGAACAAATGCGCTAAAACTACTAATATCTGGCAGTTCGCTTTCAATTTTCCCATAACCATAGGTCAAACCGCCCAATCCAATAAACAAAAGAGCTAATGCTACTTGGTTTCGCGTTTTCCTAAGCGGACGGGGAAATTTATCTTGGACCTGTCTCAACCGATCGCCCGCGCCATATCTTAAGTCCGAGAGCTTAGCGGATAGACCGCGCCGAGTACGCCGCGATCGACGCACAGGACGCTCTGTCTCATTGGGAGAGTCAGTATTCGATGACTTCTTAAAGCGGTTAAAGCCGAACTTGACCACGCGGGGATTCCTAAATAGATAGCAATTCAAATAATTAATCGTCGTAACACTAACAATACTTGGAAGTATTAAGGAGAAAGGACGTTTTGTCAAAGCCATCCAAAGAATTTAAACTAAAAAAATAGGGAGTCCGATCGGTTATTTCGATCCGATCGCACTCCTATTCTTTAAATTGCAGGCTAGATCATAGGCTTAGATAACAGAATGGCCCAACGCAATTCCCGTCACCAACATACCCAGCACCAAAAACGGCTGCGCACTGGCTTGATATTTCACATCATTTTTAATGGGATCTCGGAGAAAATACATGTCCTGAAAGGTAATCTGCGGAATGATAAACAGGATCAAAATTGTGGCGTATAAGTTTTGGTGGACGCTAATTAAATAAGCCGCCATCAACGCCTGAAATACGTCAATCATCAACACACAAATCCACGAAGCTTTCTGAATGCCGAACATCACAGGCAACGAGTCAAGACCCATGGCCCGATCGCCCTCAACACTTTTAAAGTCGTTAACGATCGCAATGCCCAAGCCCGCCAAACTGTAAAACAGCGTCAGAATGACAATCGTCCAGTTTAACTGCCCAAACAACGCATGACCCGCCCACCAAGGCAGAGCAATATAACTCGCACCCAGCGCATAATTCCCCAACCAGCCATTTTGCTTTAACTTCAGCGGCGGCGCAGAGTAAATGTAGGACACCAGCGATCCGCCCAGGGACATTAATAACAGCGTCGGGAACGTATGCCCTGCCCACAAATCCAGCAATCCAGCAACCGCATTTCCCGCAAATAACAACACCCAAAACTGAGCTTGCACC
>JAJAYH010000377.1 GCA_026786325.1 Alkalinema sp. CAN_BIN05
GACCCGATCCCCCTAAATCCCCCTTAAAAAGGGGGACTAAGAGTTGATTTGGGGTTTCGCCTTTTTAAGGGACTAAGAGTTGATTTCTGGTTCCCACTTTTTAAGGGACTAACAGTTAATTTCTAGTCCCCCCTTTTTTGTTGCGTAGCCTGCCCGAAGGGCGTAGGGGATTTAGGGGAATCGGGTCTCAATCGTCACAACGTTGGACTTTTCAAACACCCTCTGAGAGTTGTGATTATTTACCTAAATCGATAGACCCTGAAAATCAGTCATGTTTTCCGATCGTAGGCATGGCTGATTTTTTATGTGCCCTAATACCGAAGATCGATACACCGAAGACGTATCCGACTCGCGATGATTAAATACCGTCAACAACTCACGACAGAAAATCTTCAGCGCACTCTGAGGCTCATCCTCTGGTATGGCCGCCCCAACAAAGCACCAATCCTTTACCGTAGAGAGCCGCCACTGCTCGCCCACATGATTAAAGCCTGCGACTTCCGCCCCTATTGCCCGACGTTCCTTTGACTCCGGATCACGGTAAAAGCGCACCTGCACCAATACACTCCGACATTGATACCGACGACTCCAGCCGGGGAAGTGAAATCCTATATCAATAGAATGAGGATCCACCTGCTCCCGAGTGTCCAAATCCGTTGCCCATGGCTTCAGGTCAGGTGTTGCATCCGGGAACGATCGTCTAAAAATATTGACCACAGTAGCGATTTTAGTCGCATTTTCAAGAGTATTTGCTTGTTCTGCTGCATTCACGCGGCTAACTCCTCAAAATGCAGATTTTTTAGGAACCATATCTTTCCTAGAACCCTAAAGTAGCATGGCAAAACTAACCCGACAAAATAGACGATCGATTCCAGAGGTTGCTCTGGTAATAAAACAGGTAGAAAGTATTGACAGTAACCTAGGGTAGTCTGCTATATTAGTTCAAGTGGAACGCAATGGGGCGTCGCCAAGTGGTAAGGCACCGGGTTTTGGTCTCGGCATTCCTAGGTTCGAATCCTAGCGCCCCAGTTTTAGATAAATTTGATGAAAACATTCTATAGGAAATGCACCGATTAGCTTACAATCGTGTTTTCTGGATTTAGAGTAGCGATGTCGTTATCTAGTGTATTGGCGTTTGACTTTGATGGTGTAGTCTGCAATGGACTTCGTGAGTATTTCCAGACCTCTTGGCAGGTCTACAGTAAGATTTGGGGTAACGATAGTGAATTGCCATCTACAGAATTAGAGAATGCATTCTCTCGGTTGCGTCCGGTGGTTGAGACGGGCTGGGAAATGCCTGTTGTTATTCATGCATTGGAATCGGGCTTTACGGAATCCAATATTTTAAGTGACTGGTCGAACATTGCATTAGAGCTATTACATCACCATCGGCTAAGTCCGTTGGACGTGGGGCAAGTTGTCGATCAGGTTCGCGATCGGTGGATTGAACAGGATTTGGAACAATGGCTATCCTTGCATGATTTTTATCCAGGAATACTCGACTATTTAAAATCGCTGGATCACTTTGTCATAATTAGCACCAAAGAAGCTCGGTTTATTCAGGCATTGCTCGATCGTAATGGCGTTGACCTTGAGCCTAGTCAAATTTATGGCAAAGAAAAACAGCGTCCCAAATACGAAACCTTATTGGAATTGTTGCCCAACTATAGCCACATCACCTTCATTGAAGATCGGCTCAAGACCTTGCAAACGATCGCGACCCACGCTGAACTCGATTCGGTAAAATTGTTGTTTGCAGATTGGGGCTACAGTCTTCTGAAAGATCATGATCTGGCTCGAAAAAGCGATCGGATTCAGCTTGTGACATTATCTGAGTTTCTAAACGACTGAGTTTCTGAACGACTGAGTTAGATAATTTATTCGTGCCTTCCGTTATGATGGTACGCAAGAACTATCTCGTTAACACCATCTGATCAACATCTGATCAACACAGCATATGCTCGACTTTAATCAGTTAGCACGGCAGATGCAAGGCATTAGTCAACATTTGGCCAATGAGTCAACGGCTCTGAAACAGAAACTTGACTATGCCGAAATTCTGATTGCCCAAGCCCAAACCATACAGGCGGATTTGGTCGATCGTCAGGATCATTGGCGCGATCGGCTTATTTTTACCGCCGCTATTCCGGTTGAAGGCTTAGAAACCCGCGCATCTATTCCCCCGGCACCTCAAGCCCACACTGTCATTGCCACAGACGGATCCCAAATTGCACCCAGCCATCACGAAATTGCCTACTGTTACTTAATCAACACAGGTCGCATCGTTCTGCACTATGGCCAAGGCAAACAGCCTCTTCTTGATAGTCTTCCAGAAGTATTTTATCGACCTGAAGACTTATTTGTATCGCGGCAATGGGGCATTCGCACTGAAGAATGGATGAGTTATCGTCGGACGATTACCGAAATCGAAGTCCTAGCCGAACTCGCTCAATATGCTCATCACCATCAATCTAGACTTCATCAAAATCCACTGCTTCGGGGCGTTCATCTGCCGTCAGATCTTCCTCTATTGGATCTGATGGCTAAGACCATAGAACCTGAGTTAAAAGAACCTGAGTTAGAACCGATCGCCAGTCCCAAAC
>JAJAYH010000378.1 GCA_026786325.1 Alkalinema sp. CAN_BIN05
CCCTAAATCCCCCTTGAAAAGGGGGACTATGAGCTGAATTCCAGTTCCCCCTTTTCAAGGGGGCTAGGGGGATCGGGTGTTAACGGTACAACCTTCGACTTTTAAAACACCCTCTAAGACAAGTCGTCGGTTGAGGGAGAATTTAACGCCTTATCAATCAGTTCCGTCGCCAAATCGGCCATAGTTTTGCCTTGAGAAAACGCGACATCCTGAAGCTGCAAATAAATCGCATCTCTCAATGTGACCCGTTTGCGCTGGTCGGGAGTCGATCGGCCCGTCGGTGGTTTCCCATAGGATTCCGCAAAGGCTCGAATTGCTTCAAAACCTAAACGATGGCAGAAATCGCCAAAACTCTCATCCTTACGACGACGCTTTTTGAAGAACGCAAACACAGGCTCAAGAGTTGTTTCCAGATCATCAGCGTTGAGGGCTTCGATGTACACCTCAGATAGCCGCGTTTGATTGGGGGATGCACCGAGCCACAGTTGATACTGGTTGGCTCCATTACCCACAAACCCAACTTCCGCCAAATACGGGCGGGCACAGCCATTCGGGCAACCCGTCATCCGAGTGATGAACGATTCATCGGGCAAGCCAACTTTAATCAGAACATTCCGCATCCGTTCCAAAATGCTGGGCAATACCCGCTCGGCTTCGGCGGTCGCAAGACCACACAGTGGAAGCGCAGGGCAGGCCATGGAGTAGCGTTCTAGACTGTCAATTTCGGTTTCGCTCTTGATGCCGTGATCCGCGAGAATTTGGGCGATCGCAGCCTTGTCTTCTGGTCGAATATCGTACAAAATCGCATTTTGACTTGGAGTCAAGATCATCGGTAAGCGATAGGTTTCGATAATCTCTTTCAGGGCCGATTTGAGTCTAAACTCGCCTTCATCCTTAACTCGACCGTTTTCGATCGAAATCCCGACAAAATGCTTACCGTCGCCCTGTTCTTGCCAACCCAAAAAGTCTAGGTAAACCCACTTTGTTACCTTTTTCATCGGCTTGAAGGGTTTGCCAAAATACTGCTCAGCCTCAGTACGGAATTTCTCCACGCCCCACTCGTTGATCAGATATTTCAAGCGGGACTGACGACGATCGTTACGGTTGCCATAGTCGCGCTGGGTGCAGACAATTGCCTTAACCGCATCATAAACATCCTTACCTTCAACATATCCTATTGGATCCGCAAGACGAGCAAAGGTTTCTTCTTTCCGATGAGTCCGGCCCAATCCGCCGCCTGCATAGATGTTAAAACCCTTGAGGCTGCCATCTGGATTGCTAATCACCACCAGAGACAAATCCTGAGAGAACAAGTCCACGGAGTTGTCACCGGGAACCGTTACCGCTACCTTGAACTTCCGAGGCAGATAGAGTGACCCGTAAATCGGCTCTTCGGAGTCATGAATGATGGTGCCGTTGCCATTATTACTGCGGGCTGCAATTACATCGGGATGCTCTTCAGCGGAAATGGCTTTCTCGCCATCCAGCCAAATCTCATAGTAGGCTCCGGTTTGAGGCGTTAATAAATCAGCGATCCGGTTTGCATATTCGATCGCCAAGATATATTCTGGTCGATTTCTAAATGGAGCCGGAGGAGCCATAACGTTGCGATTTAGGTCTCCGCAAGCGCCCAAGGTCGAACCCATGTTTTTGACAATCTCAGCGATCGTCGCCTTGAGGTTGTGCTTGAGAATGCCGTGGAGCTGAAAGCCTTGGCGCGTGGTCGCCCGCATTGTGTGGTTGCCGTACTGATCAGAGAGGCGATCGAGGGCAAGGTAAAGCTCAGGCGGAACAAACCCACCAGGACTGCGGGTTCGCAGCATCATTTGGTAGTCTTTTTCCTGACCTTTGACGCGGTTTTCTCGGTTGTCCTGTTGATAGGATCCGTGGAACTTCATGAGCTGAATCGCATCTTCGGAGAAATAATTCAGATCATTTTTGAGTTCAGAGGCGACGGGTTCACGCAGGAAATCGCTGCGTTCCTTGATGCCTTCAACTTTAGAGGGTGGTTTTTCGACGGCGAGCGGTGTGGCGGAAGTCATGACCATAGGAATTTTCTTGGATGCGGGGGCTATCCCCAGTAAAGCGATCGGGATTCTGAAGATTTCAATTTTAGCATCTTCCTCACCTGCAAAATGTGGATCCAATGTTAAATCGCAATTCCAAATTCAAAAATCTGAGCATGTCAAATCCTCAGGTTCAAAAAGATTTGGGCCAAGTTTCGATCGGGTTTGATAGAGGTGGAAGGGACGTGTCAAATTCCTAGTTTTGGGATCTTAGGTAGACTAGCGAAATTCCTTCTCATGAAATATACTGAGATAGTTAGCTTAAGATCCTAATTTCGGAACTTGTATGGATAAGTTGTTGGCCTAAGATTCTGAAAGCCGGAGTTAGACAGAAATAGTCGGTATAAGATCCTCGATCGGGTACTTATGCAGAAACCTTCCGTTTATATGTAGTTATACGGTGGTTGGAGACAATGACTGTAGCCTTACCAGTAGTTGGGGCCTTAAGTTCAAGGTTGAGGCGACCCTCAGAAGAGTTGAGAATTGAC